>NZ_CALLDG010000195.1 GCF_937999985.1 uncultured Corynebacterium sp. | reverse complement strand
CCACCCAGGTCGCGGAATTGCGTATCGCAGCTGCGCACGTCGCTGCCAATGATGTCCACTAGGTCGGCGGTCGGAATAAAAGTCAGTTTCTCTTCAGCCATGCCACCTACTTTAGGCGCAAGCCCTCCCACGCCGCGATCAATTCCCCCACACGCTGCCCAGATCCCCTCTGTAGAAGCAGGTGATCCATCCCCTCCAGGCTCACCCAGTCCGCGCGAGGCAGGGCCGCCCGCATCGCATGCGCCTCCGCCACGGGAACTACCAGGTCATCGGGGGAGTGCAGCACCAGAGACGTGGCGTCACTAGAAGAAACGGCGGCCACAGTATCGGCCGAATCGGCCGCGGCGAGCTCATCCAGCAGCGCCTGCCCCAAAGAAAGCTCCCGCTGGCGCTCGAACATCTGCATAATCTCCGGTGCGCGCTTCGCGGTTTCCTGCAGCTCAAAAGGCGTGCCTACGGTCACGATGCTTTCCACCGCGGCAACGTCTGCCGCCGCCCGCTGCACCGCCGTGCCTCCCAGTGAATGCCCCACCAACAGCTCCGCCCCGCCGAACCACTCGGCGGCCGCGCGCACGTCGGAAACGTTCGTCGCCAGCGTGGTCTCCTCGAACTCGCCACCCGAGTCACCCAGTCCAGCGAAGTCGAAGCGCAAGCTCGCATAACCTGCCCGCGCCAGCGCCTTGGAAATGCGCGTCACCCCAATCGCCCCGCGCGTACACGTAAAGCAGTGCGCGACGACGGCCCGCCGGGGCGCATCCTCCAATTGCACATCCCGCGGCATATCCACCGTTCCCGCCAACTGCCAGCCATTTTCTGTGGGAATGGTCACGTGAATGGAGCGTATCGTGCGGGTCATGGATCGCCTCTCGCCTTAAGTCGATTAACGTGGTCTACATATTCTTACACCTCAAACTCGAAGGGCACATTCATGGCATTTGACTGGTTCTGGAAGGCGATGGGATCTTCCCCGAAGAAGAATCAGAAGAAAAGCCGGGCCGTGGTCGCTCAGGCCGACTCGTCGCGCTACTCGGGGCTAAGCGATGCGGAGCTTCGTGACGCCGCCTCGGACGTGGTGACCGAACAATCCACTAGCGAGGATGGCCACCACTTCGGTGGACAGGTAGACGACGCTCCGGCGCTGCTGGCAATCCTGCGCGAAGCGGCAAGCCGCACCCTGAACATGGAGCCTTTCGACGTGCAGATGCAGGGCACCTACCGCCTGCTGCACGGCGATGTGGTGGAGATGGCCACCGGTGAGGGTAAGACCCTAGCCGGCGCGATGGCCGCCGTGGGCTTTGCTTTGCAGGGCAAGCGCGTGCACGTCATCACGGTCAACAGCTACCTGGCTGGGCGCGATAACGACTGGATGGGCCCGATGTTTGACTTCTTCGGGCTGACCCACGGCGCGATCCACGAGGACCTCACCGCGGACCAGCGCCGCGACATTTACTCCCGCGACGTCATCTTCGGCGCCATCAACGAGCTCGGCTTCGACGTCCTGCGCGACCAGCTGATCACCCGCCGCGCCGACCAGGTGCGCACCCCGGCGGACGTGGCCGTGATCGATGAGGCCGACTCGGTGATGGTTGACGAGGCTTTGGTGCCGCTGGTGCTCGCCGGTTCCGAGCCTGGCCCCGCGCCCGCCGGCCGCATTACCGACCTGGTCAAGCGCATGGAAGAAGACAAGCACTTCCATGTCTCCGAGGACCACCGCAACGTCTTCCTCACCGACGAAGGCGCGGCATTCGTGGAGAAGCAGCTGGGCGTGGAGTCCCTCTACGAGGACGAGGGCGAGCTGCTGGTGCAGGTGAACGTCGCCCTGCACGCCGAGCACCTGCTGATCCGCGACGTCCACTACATCGTGCGCGACGGCAAGGTTGCTCTGATCGACGGCTCCCGTGGCCGCGTGGCCGAGCTGCAGCGTTGGCCCGACGGCCTGCAAGCCGCAGTGGAGGCCAAGGAAGGCCTGGACGTAACCGACGGCGGCCGCATCCTCGACCAGATCACCATCCAGGCGCTGGTCGGCATGTACCCAGAAGTCTGTGGCATGACGGGTACAGCCCTGGCGGCCGGCGACCAGCTGCGCCAGTTCTACAACCTGCAGGTCTCCGTCATCGAGCCGAATGTTCCGAACATCCGGTTCGACGAGGCCGACCGGGTGTACGTCTCCGCCGCCGAGCGCGACGACGCGGTGGTTAAACACATCGTCGAGGTGCAGAAGACCGGCCAGCCGCAGCTGGTGGGCACCCAGGACGTTGCGGAATCCGAGCAACTGGCAGAGGCTCTGCTCTCCGCGGGTGTGGAATGCTCCGTGCTGAACGCGAAGAACCACGAGGCCGAGGCAGCCGTCGTCGCCGAGGCTGGCCGCCCGGGCCGTGTGACCGTCTCCACGCAGATGGCCGGCCGCGGTACGGACATCAAGCTGGGCGGCACCGACGAGGCCGAGCACGACGAGGTCGTGGAGACCGGTGGCCTGCACGTCGTTGGCGTGGGCCGTTTCCGCTCCCAGCGCCTGGATAACCAGCTGCGCGGCCGCGCGGGCCGTCAGGGCGACCCGGGTAGCTCCCTGTTCTTCGTTTCCCTGGAAGACGACGTGGTCGCCGTGGGCGGCGCAGGGGAGGAGCTGCAGGCTCAGCCAGAGGAGGACGGCCTGCTGCCGCAGAAGAAGGTCCAGCAGTTTGTGGACCACTGCCAGCGCGTGACTGAGGGCCAGATGCTGGACATCCACGCCACTACCTGGAAGTACAACAAGATGATCAAGGACCAGCGCGACATCGTCAACGACCGCCGCGACACCCTGCTGGATACCACCGCGGCTTGGGACGACTTGAGCTACCACAACGTCGACCGCGCCGCGGAGCTGAAGAAGCAGGGGATTAGCGAGGAAGTGCTGGAGCAGGCCGCCCGCGAGATCATGCTGTTCCACCTGGATAGCGAATGGTCGGAGCACCTGGCCTACCTGGATGATGTGCGCGAATCCATCCACCTGCGCGCCATCGCCCGCGAGTCGCCGATCGACGAGTTCCACCGCATGTCCATCGCTGCCTTCGGCGAGCTGGCAGAGCGTGCCGTCAACAAGGCCCGCGAGACGTTTGACGAGGTAGAGATCACTTCCGAAGGCGCCCAGCTGGGCGAGATGGGCCTGCACAAGCCCAGCGCTACGTGGACTTACATGGTGAACGACAACCCGCTGTCCTCCTCCGGGGGATCTGTGATGGGGTCTATCGTTCAGATGTTCCGCTAGCTGCTTTAGGGTATTGTTAGACGTATTGTTATAGCCGAACCGATTAGTTCGAATGAGAGGACTTGAAAGCCATGAGCGATAACACCGGAGTGCCTGAGGCATCTGTCGAGACCACGTCAGTCTTTCGCGCAGACCTTCTAAAGGAGATGGAGTCTGGTTCGCAGCATGATGCCTCTCCCGCCGGTGTGGAGGGCCTTCCTGAGGGCTCCGCGCTGCTGGTTGTGAAGCGCGGCCCGAACGCTGGCTCCCGCTTCCTGCTAGACCAGGAAACGACCGCCGCTGGCCGCCACCCGGATAGCGACATCTTCCTGGATGACGTCACCGTTTCCCGCCGCCACGCCGAGTTCCGCCGCAATGGCGACCAGTACGAGGTTGTGGACGTCGGATCCCTGAACGGCACCTACGTAAACCGCGAGCCGAAGAACTCCTCCGTTCTGTCCAACGGCGACGAGATCCAGATCGGCAAGTTCCGCCTGGTGTTCCTGAACGGTTCGAAGGAAGCCTAAGGAAAAGTGAGCGCACAGAGAAGCCACGCTAGCGCTCCTGCACCTGCCTCCTCACCAGCCGGAAGGGTTCTGCCCACCTCGTCTATCGGCGATGTGCTGAAGCAGCTGAAGCCGGACTTCCCGGACGTCACCGTCTCGAAGATCCGCTTCCTGGAATCTGAAGGTCTGGTTAGCCCGCGCCGTTCCCAGAGCGGTTACCGGCGCTTTTCCCCGGAGGATATTTCCAGGCTGCGCTACATTTTGACCCTCCAGCGGGATAACTACCTGCCGCTAAAGGTTATCCGCGAACGCCTGGAGGCCATGGATTCCGGCAAGGTCACCCCCGTGACCGCCGCCCGCAAGTCCGCCCCCGGTGCGATCTCCCCGGAGCAGATGCGGGCCACGCAGTCCCGCCGCCTGACCCGCGCGGACGTTACGGCGCGCGCCAACGTGCAGGATTCCTTCACCGGATCCCTCATCCGCATGGGGCTGATCTCCGCCGACTCGGCCGGTTTCTTCTCAGTCGATGACGTCGAGATCGTGCAGATCGCGCAGAACCTGACCGACCACGGCCTGGATAACCGCCACCTGAAGGCGCTGCTGACCATCGCGAACCGCCAGTTCGACATGGTTTCCCGCATCGCCGACCCGCTGGCTCACGGCCGCGACGAGAACGCCCAGCAGCGCTCCGCCGAGACCGCCCGCGAGATGTCCGCGCTGATTATTTCCCTCAACACCGCGCTGGTGAAGGGCAACCTTGGCTAAAGGCACCGAAGTCGTTTTCCTCGGCCGCGCTGTCGGTAGCTCGCTCGGGTGCGGCGCGCCCGTGCCTGACTGTCTTATTTTTATGACGCCCCAGCGCACCCACATCCTGCCGATCTGGGTAGAGCCAACGCTGGATCTGGGCGGGCGCCCCACGGATGCTGAGGTTCTGGCTAATATCCTGAAGCACGACGAGGCGCGTGACCCGTGGTTTGCCCGCATCGTCACCAACTCCCGCGGTCAGATGACCGCTGGTTTGGTGCTGGAGGAAGGGGAGTCCGAGCGTTTCATCGACATTCGCCCCTCCATCCTGGAACCCTTGTGGCACGCGGGCGTGATCTTCGACGTGCGCGTGGAACCCGGGGTGGAAAGCGCGCTCATCCGCGTAAACCCCGCCTGGGTTGACGAGCTCGAGGCGAAGCTCAAGAAGGTAGACGAGGACGGCGACCAGGTGGATTTCCTGCTGGATTGGAACCCGGAGGACATGGGCTTCACCGTAAGCGACAACGCGGATTCCGACTTCCAGCAAATGTGGGAGGGTCTGGGCCTGTCGAGCGACCTCGACGACTGGCTAAAGGAATGACACGCCTGTTGTTACACGTGTGATTTTTGTGACTCGTGTTAAAGTAATGTTCGGCTAGCGGTTGACTGTGCCGCAAACCGGTCTAATCTTTAGAAGAGAATTGAAATTACACCAGGAGTGTTTCATGCAGGATGCCCTTTTCGACGTCCACGGCCCCGACGACGAGGTCGGCTACCGCGTACCGATCGCCTGCCAAGTCGCCGGCATCACCTACCGTCAGCTGGACTACTGGGCTCGCACCAAGCTGGTTCAGCCCAGCATCCGTAACGCCGCTGGCTCCGGCTCCCAGCGCCTGTATTCCTTCCGCGACATCCTGGTGCTGAAGATCGTGAAGGGCCTGCTGGATACCGGCATTTCCCTGCAGAACATCCGCAAGGCCGTGGAAAAGCTGGAGAACCTGGGCGTCGACGACCTCGCCGGCATCACCCTCGTCTCCGACGGCCACACCGTCTACGAGTGCCGCTCCTCCGAGGAGGTCATCGACCTCCTCAACGGCGGCCAGGGCGTGTTCGGCATTGCCGTCCCGGGCTTGATGAAGGAACTCACCGGCACCATCACTGCCTTCCCCTCCGAGAAGGTCGTGCAGGACGCCGCCATCGACGAGCTGGCCGAGCGCCGTCGCCGTCGTATGGCCTAGAGCTGCCTCAGAAAAGCTCCCCGCGCCCGCTGTTCTAGCTCCGGCAGGGGACTATCCTGCAGCTGCGGGGCCAACACTCCACCATTCTCTTCTGCGATCTCCACCTTGGAGACCGCCAGCGCCTCATCGGCCATTTGCCGGTCCGCTGGCTTCCACAGCTCCGCGCCCGGCTGGCCGCCCTCACCCCACGCCTTGTAGGCCTGAATCGCCTCCGCGTCCGGCTTACGCACAACCTCCGCCTTCAGGCAGTGATCCAGCTCCACCTCGTTCGCATCGTTGAACTCCTGCACTGCATCCTTTAACTCCGCCTCATTCGCAGCCCATACCTGCAGCACGAATTCCCCCTGCGGGCATTCCGGCGCGGCCAAGTCATCCTGGTTATTCCTCGCCAGTGCAATCCACCCTGCCACCAGGAGCGCCACCACGACAACGGCCGCGAGCGCTGCCCAGACCCATCCGGCAACCCGATAGTTCTGCTTTCCGCTTGCGTGACGTGCCACGATTCTTCTTCCTCCCAGTAGTTTGCTATCCAGTGTAGGCTAGCAGCCGCTTGCGCAGCTCCTGCCCGCGCTCCATCAACCCCTTTTGTCGAGCCACGTACTCGGCCCGTCCTGCCGGGGTCTCGATCCGCACCGGCTCGAAACCCCATTCGCGCAGATCATAGGGCGAAGCCTCCATGTCCAACCGACGCACGTCGCATGCCAGCTCGAAGCAGTCCAGCCACAGTTCGCCGGGGATCAGCGGCCCCAGCTTCGTGGCCCACTTGTATAGGTCCATGGTGGCGTGCAGGCAGCCCGGTTGTTCCATCTGGGGCTGCGAGTCGCGTGTTGGGGTGTGGGCGTTGCGGGGCGCGGCGGCGTCCGTAAAAAAGCGATAAGCGTCAAAGTGCGTACACTTCAACTGCGACGCTTCCACCACCTCGTCGGTACCGGCGGCGCCCAGCCGCAAAGGCTCGGGGTGGCGCGGGGAATCCTTGTAGACCATCGCCCACTCGTGCAGTCCGAAGCAGCCGAGCACGGGCGGGTGCCGATAAGTGGCCTCCAACAGCTGCGCGATATAGCGCACAGTCTTGCCTCGCGTGGCCATAAACCGTTCCGCATCGAGGATCCACACGTCGCCACGGCGCACGTAGTGGTCCTTGTAGTGCGGCAGGTCGCCGTCGCCATCCCACACCACACCCTTATTGACGCCCGGATGCCAGTGGCTTAACTTCCCAGGGCTAGTGGGGTAGTAGGTGAACATGAAATCCCACACCGGGTGCCTTTCACCCTCAGCGCGGCGCCGGCGGTGCCCCTCGGTCAGGCGCTGCACGCGCTCCCGGTGGGCGGCTTGCCTCTCGCGCCAGTCGTGCAGTACCTCAGTCATGGGTCCAGTCGCGGACAGTGCCGACGAGTTCTTCGATGATGTCCTCCAGCGTGATCATGCCGATAATTTGCCCATCTGTATCCACTACCGCGGCGATGTGGCTGGAGGTACGCCGCATGTTGCGCATCGCTACGTCGAAGCTGGAACCCGTCTTGACTTCCAGCAGGGGCCGGATGTCCGTGGTATCCAACTGGCTGTCGGGCTCCACCAGGTTGTCCAACACGTCCTTGACGTGGACGTAGCCGATCCACTTGCCCTTGGTATCTGTGACGGGGAAGCGGGAGTAGCCCGTCTCCTGCACAGCCTTCTCCACGGCCGCGACCTTCATCCGCGGGCCATCCTGTCGGATGCAGTGCACGTCGGCCGCGGGGATCAGCACCTCGTCCAGCGTGCGGCGCGAGGAGCTTAGAGCCTTGTCCAGGCGGTTGGCCTCCTCCGGGGCGATCAGCCCCTCGGAGCGGGATTCCTGGATCATGCTGGCCAGCTCGGAGGCGGAGACGGTGGAATCCAGCTCGTCCTTCTGCTCCACGCCCATCAGCTTGAGCGTGTGGCGCGCGATCCAGTTCAGCAGCTGCATGATCGGGTTCGTGATCTTCACGAACAACAGGTGCAGCGGCACCACGAATGTCGCCACGGTTTCCGGGCCGGCCAGGGCGATGTTCTTCGGCACCATCTCACCCAGGATGATGTGCAACATCGTCACAACGAGCAGGGCAATCGCAAAGCTCACCGGGTGCAGCATCTCCGGTGGCAGCCCCAGGGCCTCAAACGGCGCCTCGATGAGGTGCGCGATCGCGGGCTCGCCGACCTTACCCAGCAGCAGCGAGGCGATCGTGATGCCGAACTGAGCGCCCGCCAGCATGATCGACAGGTGCTCGCTGGCGTAAAGCACCCGCTTGGCCCGCTTATTGCCCGCGGCGATCATGGAATCCAGGCGATCCCTACGCGAGGAAATTAGTGCGAACTCCACCGCTACAAAGTAGCCGTTGAGCGCCAGCAGGAAGACGGCAAAGACTATGGCCCAAATATCACCCATTAGTTTGCCTCCTCTTTAGTCAGCGGCTGCAGCAGCACCTTGTCCACGCGCCGGTTATCCATCTCCTTGACGGTGGCCCGCCAGCGTCCGGACATGCCCGTTTCGAAGCTCTCCATCATCTCGTTGTCGCCGGCGGGCAGCAGAACCTCATCGCCCTCTGCGGGGATGCGCCCCAGCGTGGCCATGATCAGCCCGCCGAGCGTATCGTAGTCGCCCTCTGGCGCGGTGTAGCCCACGGCCTCCGGCAGTTCGTCAGTGCGTACCAGGCCGGAAACCTCCCAGTGGGTGCCCGTCTTGCGGACTTCCTTGTCCTCTTCCACGTCGTCGTGCTCGTCCCAAACCTCGCCGAGGATCTCCTCGACCACGTCCTCGATCGTCACGATGCCGGCGGTGCCGCCGTACTCGTCCACGACCATCACCAGCTGCGAGCCCGCGGCCCGCACCTGGTTCAGTACGTCATCGCCGCTCAAAGAGTCCGGCACGGAGGGGACATTCTTCATCAGTTTGTTCAGGGTGGTGGTGGGGCGCGAGTCGTGGGGAATAGTCAGCGCGTCCTTCACGTGCACCACGCCCACGGTCTCATCCAGATCCCCGCGGGTCACGGGGAAGCGCGAGTGGCCGGTCTCCAACGCCAGCTCGATCAGATCCAGCGCGGTCTCTTCGACAGTCAGAGATTCGACTGTCGACCGGGGTGTCATCACGTCCTCCGCTGTGGCGTCACTAAACCGCAGCGACAGGTCCAGAATCCGCGCTTTAGACTCGGTGAACCCACCGTTGCCCGTTGAGTTCTTCACCAGCGCCGAGAGCTCTTCGGCCGATCGTGCGGACGCCAACTCGTCCGCCGGCTCAATGCCCAGCTTCCGCACAACCGCGTTCGCTGTAGCGTTCATGCCGTTAATGAACCATTTCAGCGCCACGTTGAACGTCCATGCGGGGCGGATCGTAGCGCGAGCCGCTTCGATGGGGTGGGTGATCGCCAGGTTCTTCGGTACCAACTCGCCGAACACCATCGACAGCACCGTCGCCACAATCAGGGAAAGCACCAGCGCAATCGGCATGGCGGCGGCCTCGCTTAACCCCATCCACTCCAGTACCGGGTCGAAGAACTTCGCCAGGATCGGTTCCGCCAGATAACCCGTCGCCAGGGTGGTGATCGTAATGCCCAGCTGGGCGCCGGAGAGCAGGAAGGAGAGCTCCCCGTGCGCCTTTTGCACCAGCTTCGCCGTGCCGTCGCCTTTGGTGCGGGCGTGCTCGTCGATGGCAGAGCGTTCCAGCCCCGTCATCGCGAACTCCACGGCCACGAACAGGCCAGTTGCGCCTGTAAGCAGCACAAACAGGACTAGCCCGACTAGGGAAAGAACTATGTCCACTTGAGTATTCCGACTCCTAATTCTTTTTCAGCTCGGCGACCAATTTGGCACCCGGCAGCACGGTTGGGTGCACCCCGGCCTTGGCCATCATTTTCTCGGTATCAGCTTGCTGGTCCGTGAAGGACAGCGTCACCACCGTGCCGCTTGCTCCGGCGCGGGCGGTGCGCCCGGCCCGGTGGACATACGCCTTGTGCTCTGCGGGCGGGTCGATGTGCACGACCAGCTCTACGTCCTTGACGTCGATCCCGCGGGCGGCAATGTCGGTGGCCACCAGCACGGTGCTTGTGCCTTCGGTAAAGCCGTCCAGCGCCGCTTGGCGGGTGTTCTGTCCCTTGTTTCCGTGGATCCCCACGGCGGGCACTCCCGCGCGCACCAGCTTCTTTACCTGCCGGTCCACGGCGTACTTGGTGCGCATGAACATTACAGTACGCTTCCGCATCTTTCCAATGGCCACGACCAGCTCGTTGCGCTCCTCGCGGCTTTCCACCACGCCCAGCAGGTGGCGCATCGTGTCCACGCTGGCGGTGGCCTCGCCCGTAGAGTGAGTCACTGGGTCCCGCATGTACTTATCCACCAGCACCTGAACGTCGCCGTCCAGCGTGGCGGAAAACAGCAGGTGTTGCGCCTGCTTCGGTATGCGATCCAGCAGCTTGGTCACCTGCGGCAGAAAGCCCATGTCGGCCATCTGGTCGGCCTCGTCGATGGCTACGACCTTCACGTCGGAAAAGTCCAGCATGCCTTGACCCAGCAAATCCAGGGCGCGTCCCGGCGTGGCCACCAGAATGTCCACGGGCCGGGCCAGCGCCGTAACGTTCCGCTGAATCTTCACCCCGCCGACGACCTCAAGCAGCCGCTGACCGGCCGCGTTCGCAATCGGATCCAGCCGCGAGCGCACCTGCGTCGCCAGCTCTCTGGTCGGTACCAGCACCACGCCACGCGGCTTTTTTGGTTTTGACGCCCCCCGCCTCAGCAGCTGAATCATCGGCAGCCCGAACGTGAATGTTTTGCCGGAACCTGTCGGTCCGCGGCCGAGAACATCCCGCCCCTCGACGGCCGCGGGGATGGCGGCCGCCTGGATGGGGAAGGGCTTGGTTATTCCCTCGGCGGAAAGCTCCTTGGTGATGCAATCATCTAGCCCGAGCTTTCCGAACTCTGAGCGGGACAATTACGCTTCGACCTCGCTACGGTCCCCGGACCAGAGGGTGTGGAAGGAGCCCTCGCGGTCGGTACGGCGGTAGGTGTGGGCGCCAAAGTAGTCGCGCTGGCCCTGAATCAGGGCCGCCGGCAGGCGCTCGGCGCGAAGCGAGTCATAGTAGGACAGGGAAGAGGCGAACACCGGCACCGGCTGACCCAGCTGGGTGGCCAGGATAACCACGCGGCGCCAGGAGTCGATCAGGCCACCCAACTCGCCCTTGAAGTACGGGTCCAGCAGCAGGGAGGGCAGCTCCGCGTTCGCGTCGTAGGCCTCGCGGATGCGGTTCAGGAACTTGGCGCGGATGATGCAGCCGCCACGCCAGATGGTGGCCAGGTCGCGGGGGTCCACGCCCCACTTGTGCTCCTCGGAGCCCGCCTTGATCTCGTCAAAGCCCTGCGCGTATGCCACCAGCTTGGAGGCGTACAGCGCGCGGCGGACGTCCTCGATGAACTCCTCCTTCGGCACGTCCAGGGTGGACAGCTCGCCGCTGGGCAGGTTGCCGATGGTGGCGTCGCGCTGCTCGCGGGCGCCGGATAGCGCACGGGCGAACACGGCCTCACCGATGCCGGTGGTCGGAATGCCCAGGTCCAGGGCCGCTTTCACGGTCCAGCGGCCGGTGCCCTTCTGTCCCGCGGAGTCCACGATCACGTCGATCAGCGGCTTGCCGGTCTTCTCGTCGGTCTGGGAAAGCACCTCGGCGGTGATCTCGATCAGGTAGGAATCCAGGTCGCCCTCGTTCCAGGTCTTGAATACCTCTGCGATTTCCGCTGGCTCCATGCCCGCGCCGTAGCGCAGCAGCTGGTAAGCCTCGCCGATGACCTGCATGTCGGCGTACTCGATGCCGTTGTGCACCATCTTCACAAAGTGGCCCGCGCCGTCGGGGCCGATGTGCGTCACACACGGGGTGCCGTCTACTTTCGCGGCCACGGATTCCAGCAGCGGCCCCAGTGCCTCCCAGGATTCCGCCGGGCCACCGGGCATGATAGCCGGGCCGTTTAGCGCGCCTTCTTCACCACCGGAAATGCCTGCGCCGACAAAGTTCAGGCCGCGCTCGGACATCTCAGCCTCGCGGCGGATCGTGTCGGTGTACAGAGCATTACCACCATCAATGATGATGTCGCCTTCGTCCATTTCCTCGGCGAGCTGGGAAATGACGGCGTCAGTACCAGCACCTGCCTGCACCATGATCAGGGCGCGACGGGGCCGCTCCAGCGACTTAACGAAATCGGCGATCGTCTCCGAGGGAACGAAGTTGCCGGTCTCGCCGAAGTCCTCCATGAACTTGTCGGTCTTCGCGGTGGTGCGGTTGTAGACGGCCACAGTGTGACCGTTGTTGGCAAAGTTCCGGGCGATGTTGGAGCCCATCACGGCCAGTCCAACAACACCAATCTGGGCGGTTCCTTCAGCAGTAGTCATGGTTTTACATCTTACAGGGCGATGTCTTGGTTAGTCTTAGGCACATGTCCAATATTTTCATTGAACTAAGTCGTGTTGCCACCGAGCGTGATCTCACCGAGCAGGAGATCGCCACCCTCAATGAACTGCTAGCCAAACACCCCACCCTCGACCGCACCCTCGGCGTGCAGTACCGCGCCGTCGGCCCGGACAAGATGCAGCTGGCCCTCGAGATCACCGAGGACCACCTGCAGCCCTGGGGTGTAACCAACGGCGGCGTGTACGCCAGCCTGGGGGAGACCGCCGGCTCCATGGCTAGCTTCGTCGCCGCAGGCGCCGGTCCGGCCGTCGTGGGCACCTCCAACCAGACGCACTTCCTGCGCCCGTCCGTCAAGGGCGACGTCATCGTCTCCACCGTCCAGGCGGAGCACGTTGGGCGCACCACGCACCTGTTCCGCGTGGAGCACAAAAACGAAAAAACCGGCAAGACCTGCGCCTTGACCTTCCTCAAGACGCAGGTAGTGCCGGATATGCAGCGCGCTCGGTAGGCGCTAGTCGGACACCGCGCGGGTGTCGCGCCCCTCGCCGAAGCGCAGGTTGTCGCGCACCTCAATGGAGCGGATGCCTTCCTTGTCCTCCAAGTCGCGCAGCTTGCGGATCGCGTTGCGTGCGTGCAGCTGCTGGCGGGTTGCCACCAGCTGCCAGCGGCGGCGGGACACGGAGTTCAGACCCCAGCTGAAGGCCGCGACCGCACGGTTGCGGAAGCCCACCATGTACAGCAGGTGCAGCACCAGCCACATGACCCAGCCGAAGAAGCCGGAGACCTCGGCCTTGTTCATCTTCACGACCGCGTTGAAGCGGGAGACGATGGCCATGGAGCCCTTGTCGAAGTAGCTAAACGGAACGCGGCCCTCGGGGGAGGTGCCGTTGTTAACCTCATCGAGGATCGTGCTTGCCGCGTACTGGCCGCCCTGCATCGCCACCTGGGCCACGCCCGGCAGGCGATCCTTGCTCATCATGTCACCGACGATGAAGATGTTGCGGTGCTCGCCCAGGGTCAGGTCGTCGTTCACCGGCACGCGACCCGCACGGTCGACCTCGATGCCAGCCTGCTCGGCCACGTGCTTGCCCAGCGGAGAAGCGGCGACACCAGCGGACCAGATCTTGGCGTAGGAGGGCACAAAGTGCTCCTCCTCGGTCTTCATGTCCTTGTAGCGCACGCCCTCCTTGGATACGTCGGTGACCAGGGAGTTGAGGACGATATCCACGCCCAGATCCTCCAGGCGGCGGGCAGCCTTGCGACCCAGGCGTTTGCCGAACGGCGCCAGCACCTGCGGGCCACCGTCGATCAGCAGGATGCGGGTGTCGTCGGTGTTGATCTCGCGGAACTCGTCGCGCAGGGTGCGGTGGGACATTTCTGCCAGCTGGCCGGCCAGCTCCACGCCGGTTGGGCCGGCGCCGACGACCACGAAGGTCAGCAGGCGCCTGCGGGCCTCCGGGTCGGTGGTGATCTCGGCGCGCTCGAAGGCGCCGGTCACGCGGGCGCGGATCTCCAGGGCGTCATCGACGGTCTTCATGCCCGGCGCGAACTCGGCGAACTGCTCGTTGCCGAAGTAGGACTGGCCTGCGCCGGCCGCCAGGATCAGCGAGTCATAGTTCAGTACGGCATCGGTGCCGCCCAGGTCGGCGGTGACGGTCTGCTCGTTGATGTCCACGTTGCGGACCTCGCCCTTGACCACGCGGACGTTGTCCTGGTCCGCCAGGATCTGGCGAATAGACGGGGCGATTTCGCCCTCGGAGAGGATGCCGGTCGCAACCTGGTAAAGCAGCGGCTGGAACAGGTGGTGGTTCGTCCGGTCGACGATCGTGACCTGGACGTTCTCGTTTTTGAACTTCTTCGCCGCAAACAGTCCGCCGAAGCCCGCGCCGATGATTACGACGTGGTGGCGGTTTGATGTGCTGGTCATCTAGTTGCTTCTCCTCAATTATGGTTGTAATCCGGCACCATCTTAATTGGTTAAGGCGTGTCCTTCATACCGAGAGCCCCCGGTTTTCGAGAAAATCGGGCGCTTTCGGTTGCGCCTCGGAAGTCAAAAGTTGTTTTCCTAGTAACTTCGGGGGGAGTTACAGCGCAAAAGGAAGGCATGATGACGTCTCCGTACATCGACGAGGAACGCTGGCCGCGCCTGGTTGCCGCCCCGCACTCTCGTTTTATGGGCCGCCGGGCCGAGGCCGTCACCGCGCGCATGGAAGCGCTACTTTCTTCTCACGGAATTGCTTTGGACGCCGGCACGGTGCCGCACATGGTCGTTCGGGATGGCCAGGTGATCGATCGGGTGGTCGCTGAGGGCTGGTTGGGTTTGGCAGAGGGATACATGGCCGGGGAGTGGTCGGCTGAACCCCTCCCGGAGGTCCTCGGAGCCTTAATGGATCAACCCTTCGAAGGGAAATTCGGCGAGTTCTTCGCCCGCCGCACGTCGAAGCGCCGCGGCCCTGTCCCGGGGGAGCTGCCAGAGGCTCTTGTAGAGCTCTACGCGGGCGCCACCCGCGCCACAGGAGCCGCCCAGTTCAGCAGCGCTTCTCGCACCAGTACGCACGAGGACGGCATCGACTTCACTTGGTTCGGCGAGCCGGATCCCGTGGAGCGCCTCGATCTGGACGACGCTCAGCGCCGCCGCATCAACACCATGCTCGACGAGGCCGAAGTCGGCCCCGGCGATCACGTGCTGGAGATGCCATCTTCTGGCGGCCAGCTGGCCGTGCAGGCCGCCAAGCGCGGCGCCCGCGTGGACGTGCTGACCAGCGACGAAGACCACGCGGACGCTGTGCGTGCCCGCGTCCACACCGCCGGGGTCGGTGGAGCGGTGAACGTGGAGGTTATCGCCGGGCCGGTGCCCTCCCCGCGCCAGTGGTCCGGCCGTTACGAGGCCATTTTCTCCGTCGAGCGCATGGAGACCCTGGGGCTGGGCGGCTTGAGCCACTACCTCAAGGCTGTCGATCGCATGCTCTCCGACGACGGGCTGGCCGTGATCCAGTCGATCATCGCCGCCGACGACATGCGCGAGACCGCCCGCGAGTCCCTGGATGTCATACGCGCCTACGTCTGGCCCGCCCTGGAGTACCCCACCGTCCAGCAAGTCCGCGAGGCCGCGGCCGAGCACACCCAGCTCACCGTTGTCGCGGAGAACAACCTCAGCGCCCACCTGCGTGCGACGTTGCCGCTGTGGCGTGCTAACTTCCTCTCCCGCGAGCGCCAGGCCGCGGCCGCCGGTTTCGACCCGGTGTTCCGCCACCTCTGGGACTACCAGCTGGCTCTCCACGAGGCCCTGGCCACCTCCGAGGACATCGGGTGCGTCCAATTCGTCCTCGCCCCGAAGTAGTTTTGCGATTTCCCCGCGGGGCTCGCCGGATAGTTTTAGCGTAATAATAACTATTCGCGCATAACCCCCGAGAGGAACTCTTCCGTGACTACTCCCACGAACCCCGATGTCATCATTGTCGGCGCCGGCCTGGCCGGCCTCGTCGCCGCCTATGAGGCGCAGAAGTCGGGTCTTAAGGTCCTGATCCTGGACCAGGAAAATCGCAACAACCTTGGCGGACAGGCATTCTGGTCGCTCGGTGGTCTGTTCTACGTGGGAAGTCCCGAGCAGAAGCTGATGGGGGTCAAAGACTCCGAGGAGCTCGCCTGGCGCGACTGGGAGAACTCCGCGCAGTTCGACGATTCCCAGAACGACTACTGGCCGCGCCGCTGGGGCCGCGAGTACGTCCGCTTCGCCGCCACTGAAAAGCGCGACTACCTCAAGGCTCTCGGCCTCAACGTGCTGCCCACCGTCGGCTGGGCCGAGCGCGGTTCCGGAGACGCCAGCGGCCACGGCAACTCCGTTCCCCGCTTCCACCTGACCTGGGGCACTGGCCCCGAGGTCGTGCGCGTCTTCCGCGAGCCCATCGAGGCCGCGGAGGCGGAAGGCAAGGTCGAGTTCCGCTTCCGCCACCAGGTCGACGAGCTGATTGTAGAAAATGACGCCGTCGTCGGCGTGCGCGGCAGCGTGCTGGAACCGAGCGATCTGGACCGCGGCGTGGCGTCATCAAGAAAGACCGTAGGGGAGTTCGAGCTGCGCGCGCGTGCCGTCGTCGTGACCTCCGGCGGCATCGGCGGCAACCTCGACCTGGTGCGTCGCGCGTGGCCGACCGACCAGTGGGGCCCGGTGCCGAACGATATGGTCACCGGCGTGCCTGCCCACGTCGATGGTCGTATGATCCAGATCTCCGAAACCGCCGGCGCGAACCTGGTGAACACCGATCGCATGTGGGCCTACACCGAGGGCATGAAGAACTGGAACTCCATTTGGCCCGGCCACGGTATCCGCATCATCCCTGGCCCGTCCTCCCTGTGGATCGACGCGACCGGCAAGCGTTTCCCCAGCAACATCATCCCAGGCGGTGACACGATTGCCACCATGAAGCACCTCGGCACCACGGGCCACAGTTACTCCTGGTTCATCCTGAACAAGACGATTGCCGACAAGGAGTTCATTTTCTCCGGCTCCGAGCAGAACCCGGACCTGACCATCAAGAAGGTCAAGAACCTGCTCTCCAAGGTCGGCCCCGGCACGCACCCCGCCGTGAAGGCATTCATGGATCACGGCGAGGACTGGGTGGTCGCCGACGACCTGGGCTCCCTGGTCGAGGGCATGAACGCCATCGCCGACGCCGATGCCCCCGCCATTGACGTCCACGACCTGCGCCGCATCATCGAGGATCGCGACTCGCAGGTGGACAACAACTTCAGCAAGGACGCGCAGATCAATTACATCCGCACCGCCCGCGGATACCTGGGCGACAAGATCGTCCGCTGCGCCGCCCCACACCGCCTGCTCGATGAGTCGAAGGGACCGCTGATCGCCGTCAAGCTGCACGTGCTGACCCGCAAGACCCTCGGCGGCATCGAGACCGACCTTTCCGGCCGCTGCCTGCGCACCGACGGCTCGGTCCTGCCTGGCCTGTACGCCGCCGGCGAGGTCGCCGGCTTCGGCGGTGGCGGCATGCACGGCAAGAACGCCCTCGAGGGCACCTTCCTCGGCGGATGCATTCACTCCGGCAAGCGGGTCGGCGAAAACCTGAAGGCGACTATCGCCCAGCTCTAGCGCTTCATCACTCGCGCCATAATCTCCGTCATGGCGCGCCGCGGCATGCGCTGGGATACGCTCATCAGCACCTTGTTGAATGTACCCGCGACCACGGACGGCGGCGGCGACTTGCGCAGCAGGGACTCGATTCCGGCGGCTACAACGTCGCGGCTGCTCATGCGTTTCAGGCCGCCGTCGGCCCGGTCGCTGCCCGCTACGCGGAAGAATTCCGTCTCCGTCGGCCCTGGGCACAACGCCATAATCCGCACGCCGGAGCCCTTCCGCTCGGCGTACAGCCCCTCCGTAAACGAGAGCACAAACGACTTCGTGGCGCCGTAAACGACCATGCCAGGGGAGGGCTGGAACCCCGCGATAGACGCCACATTCAGGATGAAGCCATTCCCGCGATCCTCGAACCGCGGCAGGAACATGTGGGTCAGCTCCACCAGCGCGTGCACGTTCACTGCGATCTCCGCGCGGAGGCGGTCGGTCGGGATGTCGGTAAAGGACTCGTAGTTGGCGAAGCCCGCGTTGTTGATAAGCGAGGTCACCGTGATCCCGCGCGTCGAAAGTTCCCACGAGATCTCGCCCGCCACGCCGTGCTCGGATAGGTCTTTGGCTATTACCTCGACCTTTACTTTATGACGCCTCTTAATCTCCGCCGCAATCTTGTTCAGCCGATCCTGGCGGCGCGCGACCAGAACGAGGTTTGCGCCCTTGGCTGCTAGCTGGGTGGCGAATTCCTTGCCGAGACCCGAGCTGGCGCCGGTGATGAGGACGGTTTCTTGGGAGAGATCCAAAGTGCTCATGATGTCATTTTTACACGAAATCTGGTGGTTGGGTGGCGAAAGAAGAATAGTTCAAACGTTCTAGTAAAGGTTGAGTCTTAGTATTTAATTCGCTAGGGGTATTGACATAGTTCGATTGTGTGTTCTAAACTAGTGGTAGTTCGCGAAGGGGATCCTATGAACACCACTACACTCACCACAAACACCACCGAACCACCGCCCGATGCCGCCGAGCCTTACTACCGGCTTGCGCGTTCCGACGACCCGCTAACGGCGACGTCTCGTGCCCTCAATCTGACCCACCTCGCCATGGTCGAGCAGTCTACTCCGGCGCCGGACGACCTCGTTCCCGATCATGTTTCCAAGCTCGCGGTGCGATTCGGTATCAGCAAGGTAGTGGCGGCTCACTATGCCGACGCTGGTCTGATGCTCCAAGCCTTCCCACAACTCCACCAGCTGTTCCGCAGCGGCGCTTTCACTATTCGTCATATCCAGCAGGTCACCGAGGCTGTCGAGGCCGTAGCCCCGGACAAGCGCGCCGAAGTGGAGCAGGAGATCCTGAAAGCCCTCAAGCCCACGGTGCCGAACCAGCAGGTTCCCACCCCGCGGGCGGCCTACAACAAGGTCAAGGCGATTGTGGGGGACCGGGACAAGCTGGCAACCCCGCTGGACGACACTCCGCCCATGGATACGAATTCGCCGGAGCTGGTGATCGACCGCAGTCAGTATGAGACTACTGCGTTTACCCTCACAGTTCCGCGCCTGCGTGGCGTGGAACTGCACAAGGCGGTGAAGGCGGCCTCCCTGAAGCGCGGATGCTCCATGGGAGAGGCCTTCCTGGCGATGCTCGAGCAAAACATCACCACCGAGGTCACCTTGAACCTGTATAAGGCCGTCGGGTCGCAACCCCGCGGAGTCTTCGCCGAGGACCACTGGCTATCCGAGGCCGCTAGCTGCGAGTGGCTTGCGAAAGTCACCCACCTGGCGGCTCCCGGTTACACCTCGACGGAGGGATACCAGCCGACGGAGTTGCTGCGGGCGTCAGTAATAGGGCGCGATGGGCACTGCCGTTTCCCGGGCTGCGATGCGCCGGGGTACACATGCGACATCGACCATGTGCACCGCCACGCCGACGGCGGACCGACGTCGACGGCGAATATGCATCTGCTTTGTCGTACCCATCACCGCCTGAAGACGGCTGGTACCTGGGACGTCGCGCTGTACGCCGATGGCACCGAAGTGTGGACCTCTCACGGAGACGGCCACGAGGTTGTGACCGTTCCCGACGGGCCGCTAGCACGCGAAAGCTTCGCCGAGCGCGGGGTGCGCAAGGCGCGGGTGGTGCGCAAGCTCAACGAGGAGAAGCTCAACGCCGATCCGATGATGCCTCGCGGGCTGTCTATCACCCGCGAGGAGCTGCAGAAGATGCTGAACTGTGCCTCCGTGGAGGAAATCAAGGAAGAGCTA
This sequence comes from uncultured Corynebacterium sp., assembly GCF_937999985.1. Lineage (GTDB taxonomy): Bacteria > Actinomycetota > Actinomycetes > Mycobacteriales > Mycobacteriaceae > Corynebacterium. The sequence goes on along the minus strand of NZ_CALLDG010000195.1, from coordinate 3,303 downwards.
CAGCGACGTATCAACAGTGAAATCACGATTGCCAACGCCATCGCCGAATTGGCGCGAGAGCAACTAAACAGCCAGATCGCGCAGCTCGAACAGCTAAAAAAGGACGAAGAGGAGCCGCCATTCTAGCCACTACTTTGAGGAGGTGACGGGCAGCACCAGCAGCGCGCCGAACACGCAGATGATGCTGCACATCAGGAACATGCCGGGGTAATCGAAATGCCTCAACGCGAGGGCCGCGAGGCCACCGCAGAACATGTTGCTGACCCCCTGGGTGAGCGACATCAGTGACACGTCGCGCGCACGGTTCTTCTTGCTGGGCAGCGACTCGTTAACCATGGCCTGATCCACGCTGCTGAACACGCCCCAACTCAACCCCAACAGCATCGCCGCGGCATAAACCAAACCCATGCCGGTGGCGATAGTCATCATGCCCGTGGCGCCCGCCACACCGAGCGCCGAGACGACCACCAGGATCTTCCGCCGCCCCAGCCGGTCCGACACATTACCGCTGACGAACGCAGTAATGATGGTGAATACCGCATACAGCAGGGTCAGCTCCAGCACGCCAGCATCCGGGTCGGGCACACCAATGTGATCCCGCAGGTAATACAGCAGGTAGAACAAGCTGGTGTAGTTGGCCAGGTGAATCACGAAACGGCTGGTGAAGACTAGCCAATAATTGCGGTAAGAACCCTCGTCGCCGACGGTCGCGGACAGCGAATTATGCGGACGCACGTGCACGTCTACGTGACCGCGCCCGAAAGCGAATTGGAAGATAAAGAGAAGGGAAATGACGCCCACAACCCAGTACGCCTGCTGGATCGGCAAAGCTGCGGCAACGGCAGTCCCGCCGACAATTCCGAAGGTGTAGGTCGCGCCGACGATTCCGGAAACCAACCCGAACTTTTCTTGGGGGACAACATCCGCGGTGACTGTCATCAGGTTGTTCGTCACAAACGCCACGAACACCTGAACCAAGCACCACAACCCGGTGAGCACCCAGAAGCTGGGACTAAAGGACATCAGCAGCAATCCCAGCGTGGCCAGGGGCGCAGCCAGCAGAACCCACGGGAGGCGCTTGCCCCAGCGCCCCACCCAGAACCAGCTGCGGTCGGCGATAAATCCGGTTAGCAGGCTGGTCGCCACGGCGGTCGCACCGCCGAGCATCATCATGAGGGCGAGGGAATCCTCTTTGTTGTCGGGCCGCAGCTCGATCATCTGCAATCCCAACAGGAGCTGCGTGGGGCCGGCCCAGGCGAAGACAGAGCCGAAAAAGGCCACGCCGAACTTCCAATAGAACCGCTTCGGTTCGCGCTCGGCGGCGGTAAGAGTCTGCAGCATCAGTTGCCCTTCTCTCTGAACTCGGCATCGATTTCTGGGGTGATGGCGCCCTCGCGGATCAGCGCCTGCAGCAGACGCCCAGCGGGCTTGACCTGCCGATCAACGTCCACCACGCCAAACTTCTGCGCCATGCCCTCGGACCACTCCCAGTTGTCCACGAAGCACCAGTGGTAGTAACGCTCGACCTCCGGAACGCGGGAAAGCTCAGCCAAATGGTCAAGGATGAACGCGCAACGGAAGCGCTCGGCGGCGTCGGCAGTGCCGTTCTCCGTGATCCACACGGGCAGCCGGTAGCGCTCCGCGAGCTCGGCGGAGACCTCCGCAATTCCCGGCGGGTAGATCTCCCAGCCGAGGTCATTGGTTGGGGTTCCGGGGAAGGTGGCGTCAGAAAAACCGCGCACCGCCGTGCGCGAGTAGTAGTTAATGGCCACAGCATCGGCGAAGACCCCGCCGCTGGGCAGTTCCAGGCTTGGACGACCGAGCACGGGGTGAAAGCGCCCCGCGAAGAAGGCGGGCTCGATCGCACCTTGGAAAAGCCATTCGACCAGGGGAGTAAGCAGCCGGTGGACGGGGTTGCGCGGGTTCATGGGGGCGAAGACACGGCGGTGGTGGGCGAAGGTGACTCGCGGATTGTCCAAGCGTGAGTGGATGCGCTGGTAGGCCAGCAGGTGCGCCGCCGCCATGTTCCGCAGGCAGGGGCGCACCTTCGGCAGGCCGCCGCGGCCAGGTGGGGTAGAGCCGAATAGGTAGGCCTCGGTGGCGAAGACGTTCGGCTCGTTGATGGTGATCCAGTCGGTGACTACGTCGCCCAGGTGGTCGAGCACAACGTCGACGTAACGCAGGAAGATCTCCACGTTCGACTCGCGAGTGAAGGCACCGTTCTGTTCGAACCAGGCGGGGTGGCCGAAATGATGCAGCGTAACGAGCGGCTCGATGCCGCGTTCGCGCAGGTCAAGGAACTCTTCCCGGTAGCGCTTGAGTACGTCGTGGTCGTAGCGGCCGGGCTCGGGCTCCACGCGGGACCACTCCACGCCGACGCGCGCGATCTGCAGTCCGAGGTCGCTCATGAGTTGGTTGTCTTCCCGCCAGCGGCGCCAGTGGTCGGTGGTGGGGTGCGGGGTGGTGCCGTCCTTGGCGACCCATTCGCTCCAGTTGTTGGGGCGCGGCGATCCTTCGATCTGTAGTCCGGCCGATGCGGTACCGATGCGGATGTGGCTGAGGTCCATGCACTTAACTTATTGACGCCCTTAGTTTTCGATGGCAAACTTTTCGGAATTTACCCCTTTGGGGGTACTTGGTTTGGTACAACAAAGTAATGCTTAAGAAAACAGCAGCGCTCGCATGCGCAACAGCCATTGCATTTGCCGGATTCGCGTCGCCCGCCGAGGCTACGCAGATTACTAAGAGGGAGAAGGTCGCGTATTCCAATGTGTTCGGCGACCTGCACATGAGGTTGCCGAAGACGGTGGACCGAATCGAGTACACGACGACCACCTCGGACGGGAAGAAATCCCAGGTCAGCGGCTACATCGTGGAGCCGGTCGTGGAGTGGAAAGGCGAGGGGCCCCGCCCGACGGTGGTGATTGGCCGCGGAACGGTCGGGCAGGGCGACCAGTGTGCGCCGAGTAGGAACTGGCCGCTGGACGGGCAGCCGGATCCGATCAAGGCTAAGCGGGCGGTAAATCTGGAGGGTATCTACGACTGGGTATTTGCCTCCAAGGGTGTGCGCGTGGTGGTGACCGATTACATCGGCATGGGTACTCCCGGAATGCACACGTACATGAACCGCGATGACCAGGCGCACGCGATGCTGGATGCGGCGCGCGCAGCGGGCGTGGGTGACGGACCGGTGGCGTTCTACGGGCATTCGCAGGGCGGTGGTGCGTCGGCTGCGGCGGTCGAGGCGGCGGGTGAGTACGCTCCGGAGCTCAATGTGGTGGGCGCCTACGCATCTGCGCCGCC
>NZ_CALLDG010000194.1 GCF_937999985.1 uncultured Corynebacterium sp. | reverse complement strand
AGCGAAAGTAGCAACGAGCCCGTGCCCCTTCACCCGAATCGGCCAGTATATAGGGCATAATGGATCACCGTATCTAGCACAAGAAAGGTCCTAGAAAAACGTGTCTGACAACAACTATCCGAACGCGACTCAGCGCGATCAGGCGCTGTCGGAGCTAGAGAAAGCTCTGAAGTCCCGTGAGCGCAAGGCCAAGATCGCACCGCTGGGCGTGGTCGCAGCAACCCTCGCCGTGCTGGTGGTCATCGTCGGCGGAATCTGGTTTGCCGCCACCTACTCCTCTGACGAGGAGGAAGATCAGGTCGCCGAAAGCGAGCAGCAACAGTCCGAAGAGCCGGACGTGAAGCCCGTGGCGCTGCCGGCAGGCCCCAAGGAGCCCTACGGCGAGACCGTGAAGTGCGAGTACAAGAAGGATCCGGAGGGCGAGCTCAGCGACGCCGGACTGCCCAACGGCAAGAACGTGACCGCCAAGGGAACCGAGAAGGTCACCTTGACCATAAACGGCAAAGAGGTCGGCCTGGAGCTGGCCAACGACAAGTCTCCGTGCTCCACCAACTCCTTCAAGCACCTGGTAGAGAAGAAGTTCTACGACTCCACTAAGTGCCACCGTTCTGTGAAGTCCGATTCCATGACGATCCTGCAGTGTGGCGACCCCGAGGGCACCGGCGCAGGCGGCCCGGGCTACTCCTTCGCGGATGAATTCCCGAGCAACGGTGTAGACAAGGACAAGGCTGAAACGCCGGTCAACTACAAGCGAGGCACCCTGGCGATGGCCAACAGCGGCCCGGATACCAACGGCAGCCAGTTCTTCCTGGTCACCGGCGACACCACCCTGCCGCCGAGCTACAACGTCTTCGGCACCATCGACGAGTCCGGCCTGAAGGTGCTGGACAAGCTGATGGAAAAGGCACCTGAGGGCGATGCCTCCCCGTCCGAGGACATCAACATCGAGTCCGCAGTGCTGGGTTAGTCTTCTAGGGTTAGTTTTCTGGGGTTAGTTTTCTGGGCTAGCCTCCTCGGCTAGCCACCAGTCGTGACGCGATAGACGTCGTAGACGCCTTCGACGTTGCGCAGCTGGTTCATCATGTAGCCCAGCTGTTTCGTGTCCGACACCTCGAAGGTGAAGCGGATCGTCGCCACCCTATCACCCGCGGTGTGCGAGTTCGTGGCGATGATCGGCACCTTCTGGTCAGAGACCACGCGCGTGACCTCAGAGAGCAAACCGTTGCGATCCAGACCCTCGATCTGGATCGTGACCATAAACACCGCATTGTGGAAGCTGCTGGCCCACGAGACCTCGATGATCCGCTGCGGCTCCTGGTGCAGCTTCTCGGCGTTGGTACAGTCCGTGCGGTGCACGCTTACTCCCCCGCCCTTGGTGATGAACCCGAAGATCTTATCGCCCGGCACCGGGGTGCAGCACTTCGCCAGCTTCGCGGAGAAGTCTGCCTCCCCCTGCACCAGAATGCCGGAGCCATCGCCGCGGCCTTCCTGCGGGGTGTTCGCAATCTTCGAGGTCGCCGAACCCGACTGCAGGACGTCATCTGCCTCGGATTCCGGCTCCATCCCCTCCACCAAGCGGTGGCAGACGTGCCCGGCGGTGACCTCTCCCCGCCCAATGGCCGTGTAAAGTGCCTCGACATCCTGGTAGTTCATGTCGCTGGCCAGCAGCCGCAGGGATTCGTGAGTAAACAGGCGGTGCACTGCCAGGCCACCGCGCTGCGCTTCGGCGGCCAGCAGGTCGCGCCCCTTCTCCGCAGCTTCCTCGCGGCGCTCCTTGGCAAACCACTGCCGGATCTTCGCCTTGGCACGCGGTGAGACGACGATGTTCATCCAGTCCTTCGACGGCCCGGAGTTCTGGTCCTTTGAGGTAAAGACCTCCACCTTGTCGCCGGTGTTCAGCTTGGATTCCAGTGCCACCAGCTTGCCGTTGACCTTCGCACCAATGCAACGGTGCCCGATTTCCGTGTGCACTGCGTAAGCAAAGTCGATCGGCGTGGAGCCGTTCGGCAGTGTGATGGCATCGCCCTTCGGCGTAAACACGAAGATCTGGTTCGTCGACAGGTCGTAGCGCAGCGAATCCAGGAACTCGTTCGGGTCCGCAGCTTCCTTCTGCCAGTCCAGCAGTTGGCGCATCCACGCCATCTGGTCTACCTCTGCGGACTCGCTGTTGTTGTTGCCACGGGTTTCCTTGTACCGCCAGTGCGCGGCGATTCCGTATTCGGCGTTGTGGTGCATCTCGTGAGTACGGATCTGCACTTCCAACGGCTTGGTGTCCCGGCCGATCACAGTGGTGTGCAGCGACTGGTACACCCCGAAGCGCGGGGAGGAAATGTAGTCTTTGAAACGCCCCGGCATCGGCTGATAGAGGGTATGGATGGCACCGACGGCCGCGTAGCAATCCTGCACGCTATCCACCAGGATGCGCACGCCCACCAGGTCAAAGATCTCGTCAAAGTCGCGGCCGCGCACGATCATCTTCTGGTAGATCGACCAGTAGTGCTTCGGACGGCCCTCCACGGTGGCGTGCAGCGAACTGCGCGACATTGCCAGCTCGATTTCCTGCTTCACCTTCGCCAGGTACTGGTCGCGCTTCGGGGCGCGGTCGGCAACCAGGCGCACAATCTCGTCGTATTTCTTCGGGTAGAGGATAGCGAAAGCCAGGTCCTCCAGCTCCCACTTCACGGTCGCCATGCCCAGGCGGTGGGCCAGCGGGGCGATCACCTCGAGGGTCTCGCGTGCCTTTTTGGCCTGCTTTTCCGGAGGCAGGAAGCGCATGGTGCGCATGTTGTGCAGGCGATCAGACACCTTGATCACTAGCACGCGCGGGTCCTCCGCCATGGCGACGATCATCTTGCGGATGGTTTCCGCCTCCGCCGCGGAGCCCAGCACCACCTTGTCCAGCTTCGTCACGCCGTCTACTAAGCGGGCGACCTCGCTGCCGAAGTCGTGGGAAAGTTCATCCAGGGAGTAATCAGTATCCTCCACCGTGTCGTGCAGCAGCGCTGCGACCACGGTGGTTGTGTCCATGCCGATCTCCGCAGCGATCGTCGCCACCGCCAGCGGGTGCGTGATGTAGGGCTCGCCGGACTTGCGCTTCACGCCCTCGTGCAGCTTCTCGGCGGTAGCATAGGCGCGGTTCAGCAGAGCGAGGTCGGCACGCGGGTGAAAGCGCCTGTGCACGGAAATGAGCGGCCCCAGTACGGGGTTGATCTTTGGCTTACCGGTGCCGGTCAGGCTTCGCGCAATGCGAGCCGCCATCCACAGCGAACCCTTTTCGTTGCTCATAGCCGCTTCAAGTCCTGCCTGTTTCTTCTCTTCTTTTTATTGACGCCACCTGCGCCAATGACCCCTGGGGGTATCAGACGGCCTGGTCGACCACGTAGAGCGGAAGATCCTTCAGACGATCGCGACCGTCCAACGCGGATACTTCGAGCACCACGCCGAGTCCGCAGACCTTCGCCCCGGCGTTTTCCAGCAGCTCGCGCGAGGCAGCGAGCGTACCGCCGGTGGCTAGCACGTCGTCGATGAGGAAGACGTTCTTGCCCTGCAGCGGGATCGCGTTGTCAGCCGGGATCTCTAGTGAGGCCGTGCCGTACTCCAAAGCGTAGTCCACATGGTGGACAGGAGGCGGCAGTTTGCCGCCTTTTCGAACTGCCAGGATGCCCACACCCAGCTCGTAGGCGACGGCGCTTCCCAGCAGGAAGCCACGGGCATCCAACCCGCCAATCAGATCAATATCGAAATTGCGGCAATGCGCCGCTAGATCCTGCACTAAAAGCTTGAAGGAGTGCGGGTCTGCCAGCACGGGGGTGAGGTCTTCGAAAACGATGCCGCGTGAGGGAAAGTCCGGGACAACCCGGATGCTTCGGCGCAGCGCGCTTGCCGCGGTCTGTGCGCGCTGGGGATTGCTGTCTTTGTCGGCGTGGTCGGCGTGGTCGGCGTGGTCGTCGGAAGTCAAGCTCTTAGGTCACTTTCTCTTTTGGTGGCTGCAATTGTGCGATCAGCCCTAGTTCTGGGTGTCATCCTTTTGGGGCTCATCATCTTCAGGAACTACAGGGGACTCACTAGCCTCGGTTCCCTCCGCCCCGTCGTTGCCTTCGTCGGAGGCACGGCCGGTCGCCACAGGCTCGTCGGACTCCACCCAGCGATCCATGTTCCAGCTCACCCCCGTATCCGAGGAACTATCCAGCACATTAGCTGCATGAACCTCCGCCAGGATAGTGCGCGGCTCGGTCACCAGCGGTAAAGTCATGGCGTCGTCGGCCAAAGCAGTCTCCGCACCCCGGATCTCCTTGATACTAGAGGCCTGTGTGGAGTTCACCGCCGAGTTTCGGCCGTTGGCCGAACGGGTGTCGAGGGCTACGTCGTAATCCACACCCAGGAGTCCGTAGTCTTCAGCGCTGCGAGGCACGGCCTCGATACTTACTCCCGCCTCCGCGCACTGGGACTTAAGGGCGTCAACAATCTTCTTATACCGCGGCACGGAATCCAGGAAGCCCACGCGGATAGTCATCCCGTTCAACTGCGATCGGGCCTCATCGACATTGACCTTGGTATTCCGATCGTTGATGTCGTCCAGGTAGCCGCGCAGCGGGTGCTCGGAGCCAACCACTCGCAGGCCGGTCGGCTGGACGGCCGCTCCGGTCTCCTCCTCCACGGCCTTGGCGATCGCCTCCCGGTCGATGCAAGCATTCAGAGCCTTGCGGGAGTCGGGATTCTGCAGCAGGCCAAGGTCGGAGACACGCAAGGTATCCACGCGCTCAGAGTTGTTCTCAACCACGCGGAACTCGTCGCTGTTCAACCCCAGGTCCTTAGCCACTTTGCCAGGAGTCTCTCCGGCACCGCGATTGGTATCCACCACGGAAAGCTGGTTGTGCTCCCCCAGCTTCTTAACGTCCGCCCCCTGTGGCCAGAGGTACACCGGGGATTGGGCCGGCTCAACCCCGCTCCATTCAGGATTCTTCTCCAGCTTCAGCGAGCCATCTTCCTTTCGGGCAGCAATCTTGTACGGCCCGGAAGTCGGCACCTGGGAAGGATCAGTCTTGGCGAAGGTGAACACATCCTGCCAGGCCCTACCCAGATCCGTCAGCGTTTGTTCGTCCATGCCGTCGATGGCGGACACGACATCTTCCACCCCGGCCTTCTCCGCCACAGTGTGGGAGGGCAGCACCGTGCCAGGCCCGAATAGCTCGCGGTAGCGTTCACCGCGCTTGTCGGCGAAGTGAACACTGAACTGCTTGGCGCCCGCTGCGCAGTCGATGTTCTCCACCTGGCCAAACAGCGGCATGTCGGCGCCGAAGAGGTCCGGGCGGGAGCTGGCCTGGAAGCTCAGCAAAAAGTCATCGCACACCACGGGCTTTGAATCCGAGTAGGTGGCGTTCTCGTTAATGGTGTAGTCCACCTGTCGAGGATTCCCGGGCGCTGGCTTGGCCGTCACCAAGTCGCCATTCGGCAGGTTCTGTCCGCGTGGCCCGGCAATGAAGGCTCCCGGGTAGAGTCGGGCGGAAATTTTCGCGGCATCCGTCGCCACGCCCACCGCTGTGCCCGCGTTGGAGGTCACCAGGTCGCTGGTCAGCACGTATCCGAACTGCTCCGGCGTGCTACTCAGTGGGGAATCCTCCGAACAACCGGCCAGACCGGCTGCAGCCAGGGCTGCGGATAGCGCCAAGGCTGCGGTGGACCGTACTGCATCCTGCTTGCGGATCACTGGTCGCCTTCCTTCCTCCAACACATCTACACGAAAAGAACCTGCGGGCCTCTCCGGGCTACATGCCCGGGCGCCAGGACCTTCCGGCGTCTTCGTTGTGGGTCTCGCGCTTGAAGTCCTCCGTAGAATCGTCTGCCAGGCGGGCATTCGGGCTGGATACGCTGCGCTTTCCGGCCTTCCTCTCCGCACCTGCATCCGCGTCTGCGGCGGAACCTCCTACCTTTTCGTTGGCATCTTCGGCGGTCTCCACTGCGGCGTCCTCATCAGAAGAACTCTCCTGCGACGCGGCGAGGGAACGGGCACGCTCTACTCGGGCCTCGTGCTGCTTGTACTTCTGCTGGCGCATCTTGAACGTCACAAGCAGCGGTGCGGCAAAGAAGATGGAGCTAAACGTACCGGCGATCACGCCGATGAACTGCACAAGCGCCAGGTCCTTCAGCGTGCCCACACCCATGATGCCCACGGCAACGATCAGCAGCGAGGCGATCGGCACCAGGGAGAAGATGGAGGTGTTGATCGAGCGCATGATCGTCTGGTTAATGGCCAAGTTCGTTTCCTCGGCGTAGGTAGCGCGTGTGGAACCAAACAGGCCGGACGTGTTTTCCTGCACCTTGTCGAACACCACGACCGTGTCGTAGAGCGAGTAAGCCAGAATCGTGAGCAGGCCGATCACGGTCGCCGGCGAAACCTCGAAGCCAATCAGCGCGTAAATACCGGAAACGACGGTGAGGTCGATCAACAGACAAATAATGGCCGCGGCGGCCATGTCGCGCTCCATGCGGATCGCGATGTAGAGGAACACCGCCAGCAGGAATACGCCCAGGGCGATGAGCATCTTCTTGGTGATGCTGCTACCCCACGATTCGGAGACTGTGGAGTCGCTGATCGCATCCTGAGTGACTTCGCCGACGTTATTCTTCGGGTGATACTCGTTGAACAGCGCCGAACGGGCCTCGCGGATCTGCTCCTCGCTCAGGCGCTCGGAGTTGATTTCGATGGATTCGGCATCGCCGCTACCGACAGTCTGGGTGGACTGCGATGCCGGTGGCTTCCTCAAAGACCTCGGAAACGCTAGATTCGGTGGCTCCGCCTGCCGGCGGCATGGTCATACGAGTGCCGCCCTCAAAGTCGATGCCCAGCGAGAAGCCGCGCACCAGGATGGACAGCAGACAAGCCACTACCACCGCGACGAGGATGCCATAAAGGCGACCGCGGTTCTGCACAATGCGGAAGCCGCCGTTGCCGTTGTAAAGCTTCTCGAAGAAGCCCGCCGCCTCGGTATCGGGCGCGTCGACCGGGGTGGCTTCGGCCGCCGAAAGTTCGTTAGACTCCACGGCCTCGGACTCCTTCGCGCTTAGGGTTTCGGGGTTACTCATTTACTTCCCCTCCTTGTCGTCGGTGGCCGGGGTATCTGCCTTTGTGGACGCCTTGTCTTGCGCATCATCCGGGTCTTCAGCCTTGTCGGCCTTCTCTGGCTTGCTGGCCTTGTCGGCCTTCTGGGCCGACTTAGCCCGCACAGCGTGCTCGTGGGGCTTCCGCCCGTACTTGCGCTCCGCAACGCGGTAGGCTGCGCCCAGGCCGTTGAGCTTCGGCGAGGCGAAGTGTGGTCGGCGGGACATCAGGATCAGCAGCGGGGCGGTCAGCAGGAACGCCACCACCAGGTCGAACACGGTCGTCAGACCCAAGGTGAACGCGAAGCCCTTGACGTCGCCGACAGCCAGGAAGTAAAGGATCACAGCGGCGATTAAGGAGACGATGTTACCCGTTACGATCGTGCTGCGAGCCCGCTGCCAGGCGCGTGGCACTGCGGAGCGGAACGTAGCACCATTCTTGATCTCGTCCTTGATCCTCTCGAAGTAGATCACGAAGGAGTCGGCCGTGGTGCCAAGGCCGATAATCAGGCCGGCGATGCCCGCCAGATCCAGGCTGTAGCCGATCCAACGCCCCAGCAGAACAATGAATCCGTACACCAGGGCGAACGCCGCGACGAGGGACACGATGGCCACAACACCCAAACCGCGGTAGTAGGCCAGTGCGTAAAGGCCTACCAGAACCAGGCCCACCAGACCGGCAATGACGCCGGCCTTCAGGGAAGCCGCACCCAGCGACGGGGAGATTGTCGTGGTGGTACCGCCCGGCTCGCCGTTCTCACCGACGAAGCTCAGCGGCAGCGCGCCATAGCGCAGGTTGTTAGCCAGGTCCTGGGCCTCCTTTTCGGAGAAACTACCCGTGATCTGGGAGACCTCGCCCGGGGGCGTCGGCGACTGGATCTCAGGCGCGGAAATGACCTTGGAGTCCAGGGTGATGGCCACTCGCTTGCCCATCATCTCTTGGCCTAGTGCGTACCAGGTCTCGCCACCCGGGGTCTGCTCGCCGGTCTTGAACTTGAAGGTGATGGCCATCTGCGCCGAGTTCGGCTGCAGGCCGCCGGTGATCTGCGAGTTCGTGTCGATCATCTCTCCGGTCAGGCGCTCGCCGTTCTTCTCGTCGGTCTCGCCCTTCAGCAGCGGCGCCGGGCCCAGAACCATGGGACCCTGGTCGCTACAGGTGACCAACGGCTTGTCCGCATCGTCGGATCCTGCCATGGGATCGTTAGCTTCACAGTCCAGCAGTGCACCGGCTGCCTGCTGCTTGTTTCCGTCCATGCTCTGGCGGTCTGCCTTCAGCACCTCGACCTGCTTGTCGCGGCGTTCCTGCTCCTCGACAGAATCCTTTGGCTCCGCCGGTGGCTTGGCGGAGACCTTCAGCTCCTTCGGCGCATCCTCCAGGCCGAGCTGTGGGAATGCCTTAACCATTTGCCCAAGGCGCTCGTTGGCGAAATCTGGGGTGATAATTCCGTTCTCTACCCAACGGTTCGCCATCTTCTTCAAGGCCTGGGGGAAGTCCTTGGTGGGCTGCCCCGGCTGCGATTCGGGGCGGAACAGCAGCTGCGAGGTCTTGCCGAGCGAGCGCGCCTCGCCCGCGTCCGATCCGGGAACCGTAATGACCAGGTTGTTGCCATCCGTCACCACGGAAGCACCGGAAACGCCCATGCCGTTCACGCGGTTTTCCAGAATCGTGCGCGCCTGGCTCAGCTGATCCGGCGTGGGCGTATCCCCCTGCGGAACCAACGTCACTCGGGTACCGCCTTGCAGGTCGATGCCCAACTTTGGCTCGAAGGACTTGTTGCCCGTAAACATGATCAAGCCCAGCACGATGAGGACGACCACCACGAATGCGGCGAGCGCCCGCTTCGGCCACGCGAAGCCGCCCTGTGCAGCAGTTCTCTTTTTCTTCTTTGCCACCGCTTTAAGTCTCCTGCAATCCAGCCGCGAACACGCGCGACCGGTGTACTAAAAAATCTAACCCCGTGATACTAACGCCTGGGTTCGGACAAACGGAATACCGAACCAGCTAGTTAGTCTTCTTTTTCTTCGGTCAGCTGCGTCTCTTGCTGCGAGCCCGGCTCCACAGAGTCGACGGTCTCCAGGATGGAAACCTTCTCCCAGGTGGTCACAACACCCTGTGCAATCTCCAGGTCGATGGTCGTATCCCCCACGTGGACCACACGACCGTGGATGCCGGAGGTCGTCTTCACGACCATGCCTGGACCCAGCTGATCCTGAAACTGCCGGATCTCCTGAACCCGCTTGTTTTGCTTGCGGATCTGGATCAGCGGCAAGCCGACGAACACAAGTAGGACAAGGACGATGAGAATAATGTCAATTGGCATAGTGACAATTTTGCCACATGCCCTCCGCGCATCCCCTTTGCCCCGTTATAGCCCGATTGTGCCCTCCGGCGGTTCCAGCCCGATGTGCCGCCACGCCGCCGCGGTCGCCACGCGCCCTCGCGGGGTGCGGCTCACCATTCCGGCGCGCACGAGGTAGGGCTCGCACACTTCCTCGACCGTTGACGGTTCTTCACCTACCGCTAGCGCAAGGGTATTGACGCCCACAGGTCCACCGCCGTGGCCTTTCACCAAGGCTTCGATGACTGCCCGGTCGAGCCGATCCAGCCCAGATTCGTCCACGTCGAAGACCAGCAGCGCGGCACGCGCCACCTCGACGGTGATCTTTCCGTCGGCATTCACATCCGCGAAGTCGCGCACTCGGCGCAGCAGTCGGTTGGCGATACGCGGGGTTCCGCGGGAACGGGATGCAATCTCCGCTGCGGCGTCACCAGTAATCTCAACTCCCAAGATGCCCGCAGCGCGCGTGACAACCCGGGTCAGGTCCGCAGTCTCATAGAACTCCATCTGGGCGGTGAAGCCAAAGCGGTCGCGCAGCGGGCCGGTGAGCATGCCCGCGCGGGTGGTGGCGCCCACCAGAGTAAATGGGGCGATTTCGATGGGGATGGAGGTGGCGCCGGGGCCCTTGCCGACGATGACGTCGATGCGGAAATCCTCCATCGCCATGTAAAGCATCTCCTCGGCGGGGCGTGCCATGCGGTGGATCTCGTCGATAAACAGTACGTCGCCCTCCATGAGGTTGGAGAGCATGGCGGCCAGATCGCCCGCGCGCTCGAGGGCGGGGCCGGAGGTCATGCGCAGGGAGCTGCCGAGTTCCTGGGCGATGATCATCGCCATGGTGGTCTTGCCCAGGCCGGGCGGGCCGGCCAACAGTACGTGGTCAGGGGCTACTCCGCGAGACCGCGCACCGCCCAACACCAGGTCCAGCTGCGTGCGCACCTTCGGCTGACCGATGAACTCATCCAGTGACTTGGGGCGCAGCGAAGTATCAACGTCCGATTCCCCGGCGGATTGCTGCGGGTCCAGGTCCGCGTTCTGGGAGAAGCCTTGGCCGCCGGGTGCGGCGCCCGGCCCCACGCCCGGTGGAAGTTCAAACTCTGTGCGCTCGGTGTCGCTCATGGTCTCTAGTTTCCCCTATTCTTCAGCAGCGTACTTGCGCGTCCCTGTGCCTATTTAATTGTCGCCAGCGAGGCGCGCAGCAGCCCGGAAGCGTCCGGGGCTTGCGGGGCCGACCACTGAGCCAGAACTCCATCAATGGTGGTACCGGCCTTGGACTCCGTAAACCCGAGCCCCACGAGCGCCTCGAGGACCTGTTCCCGCACGTCCGTCGCCACGGCCTGGCCGTCACCTGCAACGCCGGCCGCACCAACCGCGCCCGCAGCACCGGTATCCGCGATCTCTCCCAGATCCGCCACCTTGCCCTTCAAATCCACAGCCATGCGTTCGGCCAGGCGTTTACCCACGCCGGGGGCCTTCTGCAGGGTCTTGTGGTCGCCGTTGGATACCGCTCGGGCGAGTTCCTGCGGGCTAATAACCGACAGGATCGCTAACGCCAGGCGGGCGCCCACGCCGGAGACGGACTGCAGGGTGGCGAAGGCGCGCTTTTCGTCTGCATCCTTGAACACGTACAGCGTCTGCGAGTCCTCGCGCACCACCATCGCGGTCGTCACGAAGACTTCCTCGCCCCGCGGCAGCTCCGAGATGGTGGTGGCGGTACCGATGCACTGGTATCCCACGCCCGCACACTCAATGATGACGTAGTCCAGGCCCTTATCAATCACAGTTCCGCGCAGCGATGCGATCATGGTTTCCCCTTTACTAGATGGTTCAGCGGCGCCCGCCAGCAATGGCACACGGCCAGCGCCAGCGCATCGGCCGCATCCGGCGGCTTGGGTGCTTCGCTCAGCCCCAAGATACGGGTAATCATGCGCGTCATCTGCGCCTTATCCGCCCGGCCGTTGCCGCTGATGGACTTCTTTACCTCGCTGGGGGTGTACATGTGCACATCTACCCCGCGCCTGGCGGCGGCCAGCATCAGCACGCCGGAGGCGTGGGCGGTGTTCATCACCGTGGAAACATTCGAGCGCTCGAACACGCGCTCCAGCGCCACCACGTGCGGTTGGTAGTCGTCAAACCACTCCTCCACCGCGTCGAAGAGCTTGTTGAGGCGCCGCTCCACCGGCATGTCCGACGGAGTACGCACCACTCCCACGGCCACGGGGTACACGGCCCTCCCCTTCCCCGCCTGCACCACGGATAGTCCGCAGCGCGTCAGCCCGGGGTCTATCCCCATGACGCGCAGCCCGGCCAGCGAGGTCGGGCCGCCGACGGGGCTGCCCCAGGCGGAATTATGTGGAGTGTTCATCGTGTAGCCAAGAATAGCACACGTGTTTTAATTATTCGCTGTCCAGCTCCGCCAGCACGTCATCCGGCACATTCATGTTGGTGAACACGTTCTGCACATCGTCGGAATCCTCCAGCGCGTCGATCAGGTTGAACACCTTCTTCGCTGTGGTGGCATCCGCCGGAACCTCCATGGACGCGCGGAAGTCGAGCTCGATGGAGTCGTAGTCGATCTCGGCTTCCTTCAGCGCGTCACGCACCGCGTTGATGTCGGAGGATTCGCACACGACCTCGAACTTTTCGCCGATGTCGTTAACCTCTTCCGCGCCGGCGTCCAGCACGGCGAGCAGGATGTCGTCCTCGGTGTTTTCGCCCTTCTCCAGCACTGCCACGCCCTTGCGGGTGAACAGGTAGGAAACGGAGCCCGCGTCCGCCATGTTGCCGCCGTTCTTGTTCATGGCGGTGCGCACATCGGTGGTGGCGCGGTTTCGGTTATCAGTCAGGCACTCGATGAGCATAGCCACACCGTTGGGTCCATAGCCTTCGTACATTACGGTTTCCCAGTTAGCACCGCCGGCCTCTTCGCCGGAGCCACGCTTGCGGGCGCGCTCGATGTTGTCGTTGGGCACCGAGGACTTCTTAGCCTTGGTGATCGCGTCCTGCAGCGTCGGGTTTGCGCTGGGGTCGCCACCACCGGTGCGAGCTGCCACTTCGATGTTCTTAATCAGCTTGGCGAATTCCTTGCCGCGCTTTGCGTCGTTGGCAGCCTTCTTGTGCTTGGTAGTTGCCCATTTGGAGTGGCCGGCCATGATCCTCTTTCGGTAGTCGGGTTCGTTTGTATCGCTTCCATACTAGACCCCCACGGTGTAGCCGCCGTCACGTACGTCGCTTTTTCTTTATGACGCCCCTACGCCCCCAACAGCTGAACCTATGCCGCAGCTATTCCACGCCGTACTGCTTGACCATTCGCAGGAAGTACTCGTGCACGCGATCATCCTCGGAAAGCTCCGGGTGGAAGCTGCATCCCAACACGTGGCCCTGCCGCACGCCGACGACCGTGCCGTCCGGCAAGGTGGACACAACCTCGACACCATCCCCCACTTCTTCC
This sequence comes from uncultured Corynebacterium sp., assembly GCF_937999985.1. Taxonomy (GTDB): domain Bacteria; phylum Actinomycetota; class Actinomycetes; order Mycobacteriales; family Mycobacteriaceae; genus Corynebacterium. Next base: position 12,198 of record NZ_CALLDG010000194.1, on the reverse strand, counting down.
ACCTTGGGAGCGCGAATAAACACGGCCTCGACGGGCGTGTCGATATCTCCGAACGGCAGCTGGGTCTCGAAGGAGTCCACCTGGCGGCCGAAGGCGTTTCGCCGCACTGTGATGTCCATGGCGTGCAAGCTGTGGGCGTCACTACGAGTGTCTAAGACCCGATCGGCCAGCAGAATCAGCCCGGCGCACGTGCCGAACACGGGAAGGCCGTCGGCAACCAGCGTCCGCAGAGGCTCAAGCATTCCGCCGAGTTCCAGCAGCTTGGACATGGTGGTGGACTCGCCGCCGGGCATGATCAGCCCGTCGAGGCCCTCCAGGTGCTCGGGGCGGCGAACGGCGCGAGCCTCGTGGCCCAGGCGTTCGATGCTGCGCATGTGCTCGACGAAGCCGCCTTGCACGCTCAACACGCCAATGATCATCGGCCTACTGCTCCTCTTGCTCCTTCAGCGGCACCGATTGGGCGCCGTCGCGCAAGGTGCGGGTCAGCCCCTCCTGGGTGACCACGGCCACCAGGTCGCCCTGCTGGTTGAAGATCCGCCCGTGGGTCAGCGCACGGCCACCGTGAGCGGACGGAGAAACCTGGTCGTACAACAGCCACTCGTCGGCGCGGAAGGGACGCAGGAACCACATGGCGTGGTCCAGCGAGGCCTCCTGGAACTCCGCCGGACGGTGCGGCACCAGCGCGGACGACAACAGGGTCATGTCCGACATGTAGGCCAAGGTGCAGACGTGCAGGGTGTCGATGTCCGGCAGCTTGGACTTCGTGCGGAACCACACCACCTGCTGGGAGGCCGTGTACTTGTTGTGCTCGTAGTCCTCCGGCGGGACGATGCGCACGTCCCAGTCGGCCCACTCGTCGCGGAACAGGCGCTGGACGCTGGTTAGCGACTCGGTATCCACCGCGATGGACTCGGGGTCCGGCACCGCGCGCATCTCGTCGGAGTGCTGCGGGCCGTGGTCATCACGGATATGGAAACTGGCCTGCATGATGAAGATCGCCTTGCCGTCCTGCACCACCTTCACAGAACGGGAGACGAAGGATCGACCGTCGCGCACACGGTCAACCAAGAACACCGTCGCTGCATCGGGGTTACCCGGACCAACGAAGTAGCCGTGCAGGGAGTGCACGGCGAAATCCTCGCTGACGGTGCGGGTGGCCGCCACCAAAGCTTGCGCGGCAACCTGGCCGCCGTACGTGCGCGCCAGCTTCGACGGCAGCGGGCTGCCGCGGAAAATGTCGCGGTCGATGCGCTCTAGATCCAGAACATCCAGGATCTTCGGACGGTGCGGAGCCATTACCAGCCGCGCTCCGCGAGACGGTGCGGCTGCGGGATCTCGTCGACGTTAATGCCGACCATGGCCTCGCCCAGGCCGCGGGAGACCTTGGCGACGGTAGCCGGGTCGTCGTAGTTCTGGGTAGCCTGCACGATAGCGCGGGCGCGCTGCTCCGGGTTGCCGGACTTGAAGATGCCGGAGCCGACGAAGACACCCTCGGCGCCCAGCTGCATCATCATCGCAGCGTCGGCCGGGGTGGCGATACCGCCGGCGGTGAACAGAACGACCGGCAGCTTGCCGTTGGCAGCAACTTCGCGCACCAGCTCGTAGGGAGCCTGCAGCTCCTTAGCGGCCACGTACAGCTCGTCCTCGGCCATGGAGGTCAGACGGTTGATCTCTGCCCGGATGGTGCGCATGTGGGTGACCGCGTTAGAGACGTCACCGGTGCCGGCCTCGCCCTTGGAGCGGATCATGGCCGCACCCTCGTTCACGCGGCGCAGCGCCTCGCCCAGGTTGGTAGCACCGCAGACGAAGGGAACCTCGAAGTCGAACTTGTCGATGTGGTTCTTGTAGTCGGCCGGGGTGAGCACCTCGGACTCGTCGATGAAGTCCACGCCCAGGGACTGCAGAACCTGTGCCTCGACGAAGTGACCAATGCGGGCCTTGGCCATAACGGGGATCGAGACGGCATTAATGATGCCCTCAATCATGTCCGGGTCGGACATGCGGGAAACGCCACCTTCGGCGCGAATATCGGCGGGTACGCGCTCCAGAGCCATAACGGCGGTGGCGCCGGCATCCTCGGCGATCTTTGCCTGCTCCGGGGTAACGACGTCCATGATCACGCCGCCTTTGAGCATGTCGGCCAAGCCGCGCTTCACGCGAGCGGTGCCGGTGTTCGCAGCAGAAGAGTTATTGGTCACGATGCTTGACTTCCCATCTATGAAGAGTTTTAGATCGGCTCTAGTCTAACCTGTCTACTTTCCAATCCCACTATCGGGATTGGATTAAAACTAGCCCTCCGCTAAGCCCCCGTTGTTGGCGGAATCTTCGCTGGGTGCGGGGCTGGACAGAAGAGCTTCGTAGTACTCCGGCAGCGGCGCCCGGCCGGCCAATCGCAGGGCGCGTACCAGAGGGCGGGAGCGCACGCTCAAGGTGTCGGAGACCGCATCGTTGTAGAAGCGGGCCGCCAGGTCTACCTTCGCCGAGGCTTCCAGGAAGTTCGGGTTGGTCCACACTTGCGAATCCAGCTCGCTCAGCAGCTCGTTCTCCGCCTCGCTGCGCGCGCCCATGTCGGTGGCCCGCAGCGCTACGCGGTTCACATGCGCCACGTCCTGCCCTAGCTCCGGTTGCAGCGTTGCGACCACGCTCGAGCGGGAGTGCAACGCCCCTTCCAGGCTCACGCGCGCGGAGTCCGTGCGGATGTGCAACCGGTTCAGCCGGCTGGCCATGCCGGAGGCCCACACGCCCGCGACGATCGCGAGGATCAAAACCACCGCGACAATGAAGACCCACACGGGAATCGTGATCATGCTAGTGTCACCCTTCGCCCCTTGACCGTCACCGTGTCATACACCTGCTCCACCTGGTCGGTGACAGTCTTCCAGTCGAAATCGACGGCCCGCTGCGCCCCGGCTGCGATGAGCTTGCCTCGGCCCGCGTCGTCGCGCAGGAGGCCAATGGCCTTCTCGGCCAGGTCCTCGGCCGAACCATTGCGGAACAGGCGCGCGGACTTTCCGTGCTGGCCGACGGCTTCAAAAGCCGGGATGTCGCTGGCCAGCACCGCCGCCCCGGCTGCCATTCCCTCCACCAGGACGATGCCGAAGCTCTCGCCGCCGGTATTCGGAGCCACGTAAACATCACTCGCGCTCAGCGCGCTGGCCTTGTCCGCGTCACTGACGCGGCCGAGAACGCGCACGTGGGCGTCACTAGGCTTCGCACTGGGCCCCAACCCCACACAGACGGACAGGCCGAGCTTCCTTACACGCTCGACCAGAGCGTCGATGTCGCCGCCACCGGCGATGATCAGCTCCACGTCTGGCACTTCCGTAACGATCCGGGGCATGGCCTCCAACAGGATCTGCAGCCCCTTGCGGGGTTCTTCGAAACGGCCCAGGAACATCAGGCGAGGACGCGGCCGAGATTGCTCGAGCGTGCCCAGCCCAGCCAGCGGTTCAGCGTTCCGGTAGACGGAGGTCTCCACGCCATTGGGAATCAGCACCGGGTCACCTGCGAGGTTCTCCACCTGCCAACGGCGGGCCTCCTCGGAAACCGCGATGCCACCGTGGATGCGCTCCAGGTAGGGGCGCAGGAAAGGAAGCGCCACTTTAAGGATCTTCGACTCGCTGGCCGAGGCGTGATATGTCGCCACGATCGGCCCTTCCGCCACGGCCATGGCCATCATCGAATAGGACGGGGAGTTCGGCTCGTGGATGTGCAGCAGGTCGAACTGGTTATCGCGGATCCACTGCTTCAGGTGCTTCTTCGTCCGCGGGCCGAAGCTCAGCCGCGCGACCGAGCCGTTATAGCGGATCGGAATGCTGGAGCCACCGAGCTCCACAAAGTCTGGCAGCCCCTCGGTGGATTTGCCGGGGCCGATCAGGCTGACCTCGTGGCCGCGCTTGCGCAGTTCGGTGCACAGGTCGATGGCGTGGATCTGCACGCCGCCCGGTTCGTCGAAGGAATACGGGCAGACCATCCCTATCCTCATTGGCCCTGCCCTTCCGTCTGGCTTTCTTCACCCAGCCCCAGGCGCTTGCGGCGGGCTTCCGATAGGTCCGAAAACCACAGCGGCTGCAGCATGTGCCAATCCTGCGGGTCCATGGCGATGCCGCGGGCGAAGTTATCCGCCATCTGCTGCACGATCTGCTGCAGGCTCCGCCCCTCCACCTCTACGGGCGTAACCTCGTGCTCCCAGGTCTCCGGCGTGCCTCGACGCTCGGGACGGGGGTCCGTCGACCCGCCGCGGAACGCCACTCTTGCGGTGAACAGGTTCGCCCCGGTGCGCTGCGCCAGCAGCGCCGCACCCGCGGGCATGGAGGTCTTCTCCCCGAAGAACTCCACCTCTACTCCGTGGCCGGTCAGGTCACGCTCCCCCATCAGGCACACGGTTCCACCGCCGCGCAGCACTTCCTCCATCCGCTCCAAGGGAGGCACGTCCGCACCCGTCAGCGCGATGATCTCAAACCCCAGCGACTCGCGGTACTCTACGAAAGCCTCAAACAGGATCTCCGGCTTCAGGCGCTCGGCGACGGTGGTGAAGGTCCCGTAGTGGTGCACCAGCCACACCCCGGCCATGTCCCAGTTGCCCGCGTGTGGCAAGGCGATGACGGTGCCTCGGCCGGATTCGGCGCTCGCGTGCAGCAGCTCCAGCGAGCCGGGCACAAAATTGCGGTTGAGCTCCTCCGCCAGCTCGCGTCCGGCCATCGCCGGTAGCTGGAAGGCTTCGCGCCAATAGCGCATATAGCTACGCATGGAACGGCGCACAAGGTCGCGCGTGACGTTCTCCGGTCCGACGATGCGGGCGAGGTTACGGCGCAGCTGTTCTGGGCCTTTACCCTTTTTGGACGCCACGTCCGCGCCCCATTCGAACAAAGCTTTCGCCACCGGCTTCGGCAGCTTGGAGGTTATCTTCCAGCCGGCGATATAAGCCGCGGCCGACAGCCGCTCACCCATTAACCCTCACTCCCCTCGGCGGGGAACTCGCGGGCTCCTTCTGGGGCGGCAATGGTCTGGGAAGCGGCGTCCGAACGAGCAACAATCGCCAGCCGCTCGACGACCGTGTACAGCGAACCAGCGGCGAGGATCCACAGACCCCACGCCAGAACGTGCGGCACGCCGAGGCCGCCGATACCGACGGCGACCAGGGAAATGATGAGGCGCTCCGGGCGCTCGATGAGGCCTCCCACGACCTTGATGCCCGAGGCCTCCGCGCGAGCTTTGACGTAGCTGGTGACCTGGCTGGCGACAAGGATGACCAGGCAGACGCTCATCATCACCACGTTCGCGGGCTCCTGCAGGCCAAACCAGAGAACCAGGGCGCCGAAAATGGCGCCGTCGCTGAGGCGATCGCAGGTGGCATCTAGCGTGGCACCGAAGCGGGTGCCGCCGCCGCGCATGCGAGCCATCGTGCCGTCGACCATGTCGGTGGCTACCGTAAGGCCGATGAGTACGGCGGCGGCGAAGTGGTGACCGGAGGGAATCAGCCAGAGTGCGAAACCGATCGCCAGCAGGGTGCCGAAAACGGTTACTGCGTTGGGGGTAATCCCCATCTTGTGCAGCACCCGGGCGATCGGTTCAATGATGACCGCGGCGGGGCCACGGCCGTGCACGCTAAGCATCGCTGAAGTTATTCTCCCTAATGGTTTGAACCGCTAGTCGGTGGAACGGGTAACGCTTTCCCAAGCCTCTGCCAGCAGCGCCCGGGTCTCCCGCAGCGTCTGTGGCAACACCTTGGTGCCCGTCATGACTGTCATGAAGTTAGCATCACCGGCCCACCTGGGCACTATATGTTGGTGCAGGTGTGTCGGAATGGACCCTCCGGAGGCCTTACCCAGATTGAGGCCGACGTTCACCGCATCGGGCTTGGAAACCGCCCGCAGTGTCTTCAGCGCGATCTTCGTAAACTCCGCCAGCTCTGCGGTTTCTTCAGCGCTGAGCTCCGTGTAGTCGGCAACCTGGCGATAAGGAATCACCAGCATGTGGCCAGGGTTATACGGGTACAGGTTCAGCACGCAATAGACGGACTTGCCGCGGGCGACGATCAGCGCATCTTCGTCCGAAAGCTCCGGCAGCGTGGCGAAGGGGTCGGCAGATCGCTTGGATTTGGCGATGTACTGGGAGCGGTAGGGCGCCCACAGTCGCTCCAGCCCGCCTTGCAGGTCGGGTTGGGAGCCCACGCCTGAGTCCACATACGCTTCGGTCTGCTGTTCCGGTTGCTGCTCTGGCTGTTGCTGCTCCACTGCGGTGTTAAGCCTCCACCAGCGGCTGCACCAGCTCCGAGCTCGGCTGGTCGTTGCGGCGCTCAGCGATCCAGGTGGAGATGATCCGCAGCGCATCCTCGCGCGGCACGCCATTGACCTGGGTGCCGTCCAGGAAGCGGAAGCTCACGGCGTTCGCCTCCACATCGCGGCCGCCGACCAGCAGCATGAAAGGTGCCTTGCCGGTGGTGTGGTTGCGAATCTTCTTCTGCATGCGGTCGTCGGAGGTGTCTACCTCCGCGCGGATGCCCTGGGCGCGCAGGTCTGCGGCGAAGTTCTCCAGGTACTCATTGAACTCGTCGGCGACCGGGATGCCGACAACCTGGTGCGGGGCCAGCCATGCGGGGAACGCACCGGCGTAGTGCTCCAGCAGCACGCCGAAGAAGCGCTCGATGGAGCCGAAGAGAGCGCGGTGGATCATGATCGGGCGCTGCTTGGAGCCGTCCGGTGCGGTGTACTCCAGGTTAAAGCGCTCCGGCAGGTTGAAGTCCAACTGCACGGTGGACATCTGCCAGGTACGCCCGATGGCGTCGCGAGCCTGGACGGAGATCTTCGGGCCGTAGAAGGCCGCGCCCGCCGGATCCGGAACCAGCTCCAGGCCGGACTTGGTGGCCACGCGCTCCAGGATCTGCGTGGAACGCTCCCAGATCTCGTCGGTGCCCACGAACTTGTTCGGATCCTTGGTGGATAGCTCCAGGTAGAAATCATCCAGGCCGTAGTCGCGCAGCAGGGAGATGATGAACTCCAGCACGGTGGTCAGCTCTTGCTCCAGCTGATCCTCGGTGCAGTAGATGTGCGCGTCGTCCTGGGTGAAGCCACGCGCGCGAGTCAGGCCGTGAATCACGCCGGACTTTTCGTAGCGGTACACGGTGCCGAACTCGAACAGGCGCAGCGGCAGCTCGCGGTAGGAGCGTCCGCGGGAGGCGAAGATCAGATTGTGCATCGGGCAGTTCATGGGCTTGGCGTAGTAATCCTGCGCCGGTTTGGTCACGTTGCCCTCGTCGTCAGTTTCCCCGTCCAGCTGCATGGGCGGGAACATACCGTCGGAGTAGAAATCCAAGTGCCCGGACTTCTGGAACAGATCGCCCTTCGTGATGTGCGGGGTGTTGACGAAGCTATAACCGGAGGCAATGTGGCGCTTACGGGAGTGCTCCTCCATCTCCAGGCGCACGATGCCGCCGTCCGGGTGGAATACCGGGAAGCCGGAGCCAATCTCGTCGGGGAAGCTGAACAGATCCAGCTCCTGGCCCAGGCGACGGTGGTCGCGCTTCTCGGCTTCTTCCATCATCGTCTGGTATTCCGCCAGGGCTTCCTTCGACTCCCAGGCGGTGCCGTAAATGCGCTGCAGCCCGGCCTTGGACTGGTCACCGCGCCAGTAGGCAGCGGAGGAACGAGTCAGAGCGAAAGCCGGGATGTAGCGGGTGGTCGGAACATGCGGGCCGCGGCAGAGGTCGTACCACTCGACCTCCCCGGTGCGCGGGTTCACGTTGCTGTAGGCGGTCAGTTCGCCGGTTCCAACCTCGGTGGCTTCGTCGGAGTCCGGATCCACATTGCCCTTGTCGGCAATCAGTTCGGTCTTGAAGGGCTCATCTGCGTACTCCGCGCGAGCCTGCTCTGCGTCGGCATAGGCCTTGCGTTCGAACTTCTGGCCGGACTTGATGATCTTCTTCATCGCCTTTTCCAGCTTGTTCAGATCCTCCGGGGTGAAGGGCTCTGCAACCTGGAAGTCGTAGTAGAAGCCATTGTCGATGGCCGGGCCGATTCCCAGCTTGGTGCCGGGGAATTCCTTCTGCACTGCCTGTGCGAGCACGTGGGCGCAGGAGTGGCGGATTACGCCGCGCCCCTCATCGGTGTTCGCCGGAACGGCGGCGACGTCCACGTCCTGCTCGGGCACCCAGGAAAGGTCGCGCAGCTGGCCAGCGCCCTCCCCCTCGGTCTCCTTCACACAAACGATGGCTTCCGGACCCTTGTTGGGAAGACCCAGCTCGCGCATGGCGGCTCCGGCCGGGGTGCCGGCCGGAACGCGGAAAGTAACGGCAACTGGGGTGATTTCGGGGGTACTCACTTGTGGATCGTGCTCCTTCTCGGGCTTTAGCGACGGTCACATACCTGGTGACAGTCCTCAACGCCCGTAGATTCTACCCCTCTAGGATCTCTTGCCCCCAGTACGCCCCGTTTTGCGTGCCGGGCAGCACCCAGAAGACCGCCGAACCGACGTGGGTGATCCACGTGTTCAGCCGGTCCTTCTCCGCGAGGCGCTTCTGCAGAGGCGTAAATGCCTCGTCGGGATCCGCCTGGAAGCAGATGAAAATCAGCCCGCTGTTGCCCAGGGGCGTGACTTCGTTGTCCCAGTTGTACGCGCGGCGCCTCATGTGGGTGCCCTCGCCCGCAGTAATTCCAACGTGGCTGCGCTCGTCGATCAGCGGCAAGCCGTCATCGCCGGTCTTGTTGAGGTCCACCGAGTCGAACTCGTCCTTCGCGCCCAGCGGCGCACCGGTGTCCGCGTGTCGGCCGAACACGACCTCTCGGGACTTCCGATCCAGCTGTTCCCACCCCGGCATGTCGAACACGACTCGGCGGACCACCATTGCGCTGCCGCCCTGATCGTCCCAGATTGCCTCGTCGTATTCTTCGTCGGTGCGGGGAATGGCGGTGCCGTCCTTGAAGCCCAGCAGGTTACGGGGAGTTTCGCCTGTCGGCGAATCCACGAATCCGCGCTGGGTCCACTTCGGCGTCGCATAATCACGACCGCCGCGGGTCAGCACACGCGCGGCATGGCTCACGGCCGTGAGGTCGTCACCACAGATCTGTAGGACCACATCGGCACCACCGAAGTCCGGGTCGAGCTTGTCTCCCTTGAACTTCGGCAGCCCGTTGAGGTTCTTCTTCACCCAGGAAGGAGCCGCGCCAATCAAGTCCGCATCCTTGATCAACTTGGGCCCCCACCCCGCAGTCACCGTCAGGTTCTGCGGGGCTATAGATAGCTCGTGTTCCAGGTCCGCCAGGGCAACCTGCCCCTGGGTTAGGGAACGCGCATCACCGGTCCAGATGCGCATCAGGCGCTCCAGGTTCTTCTTCAGCCCATCGCGCGGTAGCCCGTCCCTCTTGAGGTTAAAAGCCACCAACAGCGCGTGGTTCTGCGAGTCTTCCCGGATACCCGCCTGGTGCGGGCCATCGAAATCAATCTTTCTTATTGACGCCCCATCGCCAGCACCACCGTTCCCAGCTGTAGAAGCAGAGTCTTCTGCTGTGCTGCAGGCTGCCAGGACGGAGGCGGCGCCGGTCATCCCCAGTCCCGCAAAGAAGCCACGGCGAGTGAACTTCACACCTCGGGTGGGCTCGGGGGTGGGGGCGTCAGAAATGGAAGGAAGAAAACGTGCGGGTTCAGGCATGGGTATTAGTGCTCGTGTCCGTGCTCTTCACCGTGCTGCATGCCGTCCATGCCTTCCATGTTGCCGCCGTCTTCGTCACCGTAGTGCTCGTGGGTGGACTGCTGAACACGCACCGGAACGTTATCCAGCTTGTACTCGTTGCCATCCTCGTCGACCAGGGTGAAGGACAGGGAATCGCCAGCGGCGATCTCGTCGGAAACTTCCATGATCATGATGTGGTTTCCGCCCGGCTCCAGCACGCTATCCTCGCCCGCGGGGATCGTCAGGCTCGAGATCTCCTGCATCTCGCCGTCAGCGTTGACCTCGTGCAGCTCGTACTTCGCACCGTCAATGTCGCCCTTCACCTCGGTGATGGTGATGTCCTTGTCGGTGGTGTTGTGCAGAGTGCCAAACACAGACGTCATGTTCTTGCCTGCAGGCTTGGCGGTGACATAGGAATCGTTGAACTCCAAAGCCTGCTCGTCCGCAGCCTTGTCGTCGGCGGAATCAGCGGACTCAGTGGACTGAGTAGCCTCCGCCGAGGTGGAAGCGTCGTTCTTATCTTCCCCATCGTCCGAGCATGCAGAAAGGAACAGCGCGCTGCTCAACGCAACGGCAGCCGCGGCTGCGGCACGCTTCTTGGTGTTGTTCAAGGAGGTCAGGGACATAACAAACCTTTCAATTAAAAGGCGTGCGGGCTTCCCAACCATTTGTGTGCCCGGGGCTATATCCCGGACACGCTATACGCGATCTCTAGCGTTTCGCGTGCTAGTTGGTGGCACCCGACGCGGATGCTGCGCCGGTGGCGGTTGCCTCGGCGTTACCGGTGGCCACTTCAGCGCCGCCCATCTCAGTCTCTACGGAAGCGTCGGTCTCCTCCGCATCGGTAGCGTCGGTCTCTTCAGCCTCGGACTCGGACGAGTCGGTAGCTGCTTCCTCGGTGGACTGGATGCTCGGGCTAGCCGGGCCGGTGGTTGCGGTGTCCTCGCGCTGACCGCCGTCATTCTCGTTAGGAGGGGTGCAAGCGGACAGTGCAAGGGCGGTGGTCAGAGCCAGAGCGGCAGCGGTTGCAGAGCGGAACTTCTTCACGGGAAATCTCCTGATCAGGTAATCGTCAACTAATCGGACATGAGGAACGCTCTATCCAACCGCTGTCGGCTAGTCGTCCTTCAAGTCGCGAAAGCGTGCGATGGCGATTGCCAAAGCACCCACAACTACGACGATACCGCCCAAAGGCAATAACCAAGAAGGAACACTCAGGGACTGCTCCCCCTGTGCCCCCTCCTCGGAACCCCCTTCGGACTGGCTTTCGCCGCTACCGCTGCCTTCGCCGCCATCCGCGGAAGCCAGATTGAACTTCAGGCTGCCACGGGTGGAGTGACCGTCGGAGCTAGTGATCTGGTAGCCGACGATGTACTCGCCACCGTCCTTCTTCTCCTGCACCTCAGCCGGAACATCGACGGACAGCTCCCGGCCATCGGCCGCCGGCTCGTCGCGGAAGAGCACCTCACCATCGTGCGACAGCGCGATGGTGTTGAAGCCCTCCTGCGGCTCACCCGAGAAGTTCAGTACGATCTTCTCCGGCAGGTGATCGACCGTAGAGTTGGCCTCCGGGGTGGACTTCACCACGACGTCATGGGCAGAAGCTGGAGCACCAAACCCCACGGAAACGGCGGCAACCATTCCAGATGTCGCCAGGATGCGGGCGAGTGGGCGTCCAAAAGAAGAAAAACGGCGAGGCATGTAAACGGTGAACCTTTCTGTCACGACACTGCTAACACCATAGCGCCGAAAAGACTGAGCTCAATCCGCCGAGTTTTCCCAGCGCTACCCAAGTAGTCGGGCGCCGCGAGCAAAGAGTTCCCAGGCCATACCCCCCCTCGGGGGGCACCTTGGGGGGAGAGAAAAAGAAAACCGCCCGGCGAAATTGCCAGGCGGTGAACTGTGGTTCCAACTGGGTTCGAACCAGCGACCTTTCCGGTGTGAGCGGAACGCTCTTCCACTGAGCTATGGAACCTTCAAGAGGGAAAGGTACCACTAGCCACTAAGCAAGACCAAAACCCGTAGGTGGACGCTACATTCGTGACACAATCAAGCCGCTTTCACACCGCTCCGATGAATTGCAAGATTGTAGTTCAGCAGTGTTACATCGGTGCGAGAGCAGCCTCCCGAAGCCCGGATCTACCTGGGGATTTGTGAACTAGGTGACTAACAGGCTAGTGTTTGTTGTCGCAGCGACGAAGAATTGCTTTTAAGCGTTCAGGGTTGCTTGTGCGGATGTAGCGCAGTTGGTAGCGCATCACCTTGCCAAGGTGAGGGTCGCGAGTTCGAGTCTCGTCATCCGCTCCACGCTCAAGCAATATCCCGGGCTAGTTTCGGGGCTTGGGTTGTTGTTTTAGCGCGTTTAGCTCAGCGGGAGAGCGCTTCCCTGACACGGAAGAGGTCACTGGTTCGATCCCAGTATCGCGCACAGGATCCCCTTCGGATCCACCTGCGAAGGCTTAGAAGCCTTTTGCACGCGGATGTAGCGCAGTTGGTAGCGCATCACCTTGCCAAGGTGAGGGTCGCGAGTT
>NZ_CALLDG010000193.1 GCF_937999985.1 uncultured Corynebacterium sp. | reverse complement strand
GCGCCCGTAGCTCAACGGATAGAGCATCTGACTACGGATCAGAAGGTTGGGGGTTCGAATCCCTCCGGGCGCACAAATTTCCCCCGTGGCCAGCGGTTACCCGCCGGCCACGGGGGATTTTGCGTTCGTGGGTTGGCGTTGGGGAGGCTGGCGTTGGCGTGGTGTCCGCTGGTGGGGTGACGCTAGTGTGTTGCCCGCTGGTGGGGGGCACCGGGGAGGGGTGTAGCTGTTCGGAATTGAGCGCTCGAAAGGCCGAAGCTCTGTAAGCGCCATAGACGGCCGAAACGGGGGCGGGGGATACCTGACTAAGGGTGCGAAACTGCGCCCCTCATTCGGGAATTTCCCAATATTGGGCTTTTCGGAAGCCTGGCGCGGAGGAGGATGTCCCAAATCTTCCACTCTGTTTTTATAACCATCTATTAGTGCAGGTCAGGGGGTTGCGAAATTTTGCCGCAAAGGTGCTACTCGTTGAAAGTGGAAGATTTGGGACATCCAGGCTTCCGCAAGTGCGATCGTGGCGGGAGGGGCAGTCCGGACAGGGGGGAGCATGGCTCGGCGGAGTGGGAAAACAGCTCGGCGGGGCGGGAGACTTAGAAGAAACTTACAGGGGGCTTGCAAATGGGCAGCAGGAAATCTTAAGAATCGGGGATTAAAAAAGACAATCGTTCCGCATAGCGGGCCTGCTCTGGACTTGAGCATGGAGTTCGAACACTGAGTTTGAGCACTGAGTTTGAGCACTGAGTTTGAGCATGGAGTTCGAGCGCAGAGCTCGAACACTAAGAATGAGAACTGAAAAGGAGACAGCCGGGTGGTTAAAACACCTACCTCGAGGAACTCCGCGACAACCCGCGGAGACCAAGCCCCCACCAGCGCAAACAACGCTGAAACAGCAGCTGATGGTTCGGCAAGCGCAGAGCGCGTGGACGGCGAGAGCCAGAACGCCAGCGCAAACAACGCTGAAACTGCAGCCGATGGTTCGGCAAGCGCAGAACGTACGGAGATCTCAGCGGGAAGCAATGGCACGCAGAAGCGCCCGCGCATCCTTGGGCTCGACATCGCCCGCGGGCTCGCGATCCTCGGGATGATCTACCTGCACCTCGGCCACCCGCTATGGCAAACGAAGGTGATCCTGTCGGGGCTCCCGGCCGCACTGTTCGCGGTAATCGCGGGCGTGACCATGATGCTCATCTGGACCAATGCCACCGCACGCGCTGCCGCGCAAGCACACAACGCAGCACAGGTACAGATCCAGACGCCGACGCATGCTGGCACGGAGCGCACAGCTCCGGAGCGTGCGAGCGCGGGCGCGAACGCGAACAAAGCGCCTACCGCGCAGACCATCGCGAAGCTCGCAGCCCGCGGGGCGCTGATCACCCTCATCGGGCTGGCGCTTCTGCCCGCTGGCGGGGAGATCCAGGTCGTGCTGGTCGTCCTCGGTGCAACGATGCTCGCCACCGCCTGGGTACCTCCACTACCGACGGGCGCGAAAGTCGCCTTGCTACTCATCGCTACAGCCGCCGCCACGTGGCGCTACGCCCCGCTGGAACTCCCGCTCCCGTACCCCCACCTCGCGTGGGGCGCGTACATCCTGGCCGGGATGATCCTCTTCGACGTGTACGTGGGAAAGGACGGCACGGGGGCTGGTGGCGTCACAAAGATAACAACCGCAATCGCCTGCCTCGCCGCAGCAGTAGGCTTCTACCTGCGCTTTCAGACCGACCTGCCCGGCTGGGCGCGCGCGACCGGGCATACGGGCGTGCTGGGTGAAATTGTGCTTTCCATCGCCGTCGCCGCCATCGTGCTGCACCTGAGCCTGATCGTCGGGCGGCGTGTAAAGGCCACGAATCCGCTGGTCGCGCTGGGTTCGATGGCGCTGACGGTGTACATCCTGCACGTGCTTTCGGCCCTGTGGTGGCAGACGCACGTGTCGCTGCACTCGGATCTATGGGCGGCGGCGTTTATCGCGGCGTTCTTGGCGTTCGCGTGGGCGTGGAAGAAGCTGGCCGCCGGGCCGGCGCGGAAGTTATTTGCAGGTCAGGGACCGGCGGAGCGCTGCGTCGCGCAGGCGGTCCGGCTGATCGCGGGGGGACGAGCATGAGGAGCGGAACGAGCATGAAGGCAAGCATGAGGAAACTAGCATCACGAGCTGCAGCCATCGCGGCCACGGCAGCCCTGTCCGGCACGTGCGTGGCACCCGCCAGCGCGCTGGAATACGGCGAGCACGCACCCGACAACGCGGAGTCGCGGACCGTCGCATCCCTGCGGATCGGGCGCGTCGGCAACTTTGGCGACTGCACGGGCACGCTCGTGGCCCCGCAGTGGGTGCTGACGGCGCGGCACTGCCTGGAATCCGTCTCCAACGAGGGCACGCAGGCGCGCATCGCGGGTGCTGTCTACGACGCGGATTCGTGGTCGCTGTCGCCTGCTATGGACGCCGGGCTCTTGCACCTAACCAAGTCCGTCGAGGGAGTTACTCCGGCGGAGCTGGCGGATAGCATGCCGGGCGTGGGCGACGAGGGGAATCTCTACGGCTGGAGTAGCAGCTCGCTGATGGCGCGCAAGGGCGATCTTCCGGTGGCGCGGATGCGAGTGCGGGAAGTTCTCGCTGGGCCGGGCGTGGGCGGCTCACCAGTACCGGCTGACTCGCAGGCGCCGGCCGCGCTGAGCACCGGGAGTGGAGCTCCGAAGACCTCTGAAAAGTCCGAAGCGCCGGCCGACTCGCAGGCGCCGGACGCGCCGCATGTCGAAGGCGGCGTGGAGTCTGTCCCCGCGCCCGGCGGTTCCGGCGGCGTGGGCGCGCCGCAGATCCTCCGGGGCGACGGCGCCATGCCGGAGCCCGGATCCCCCGCCCCCGGTGCAGCAGCGCCGGGTAAGCCAGGCGCGTCGGCTCAGGGCGCGGGCGCCCCCGGAAAGTCCAGCTCTTCGAAGCCTTCTGCGTCTGCGGAAGCTCCCAGCCCCGAAGGCGTGGAGTCCGTCCCGGCCGAAATCGCCATGGGAGGCGGAGAGGTTTCTGCGGATGGGGCGGGTGGCGTCATGCCAAAGATCGTCGGCGGCATCCTCGAGGCAGAGTCCCTCTCACGCGCGGCAATGCAGGGTGGCGACTCAGGCGCGCCGTTCTTCGTCGGTGGCAAACTCGCAGGCCTCGCGACTGCGGGCACGGCCAACGGAGACCCGGACCTGCCTTCGCCAACCGCGGCCATCACAACACTTTCGGACGCCGCTTCCTGGATCGAGGACGTTACCAGCGGGCGCGACGCGTCCAGCGTGCTGACAGCAGACACCACTCCCGCGCCGCCGAAAACACCCCAGACCAGCGGAGATTACGTCGGGCGATACCTTGCGGTGGCTGCGGCCGGGTTGGTGCTGGCGCTCGCGCTGGGCTGGCTTGGCCGACGGAAGATGTCGGGGGCGCGCCGGGCCTGACCGGCGTCTGGCACCGCGTTGAGCCTGACTCTGTGGGCGGAGTGTCCCAAATTCCAGCTCTTAGAATATAACTATTTTGTTTCCGCAGGTCAGCGGCTTGCGAAATTTGGCTGCAAACCCGCTACTTTCAATAACTCGAAGATTTGGGACATCGCTTCTCCGGAGTAGTGCCCGCAGCGTGTTGCAGCATGCCTGCGGGTGTGTCTGCAGCAAGTCCTCGGCATGCCTGCGGGCACATTCGGTGTCCTTCGGGTGAGGTGGGAAGGCTTCGGATGAAGATGGGCGGCCTTAGGGTGAAGCTAGACGGGCAGATGTGGTGGGGGTGGTTTTAAGCCGAAGCGCTGTAAGCGTCATAGACGGCCTAAACGGGGGGCGGGGGATACCTGAGTAAGGGTGCGAAACTGCGCCCCTCGTTCGGGAATTTCCCAATATTGGGTTTTTCGGAAGCCTGGCGCGGAGGAGCATGTCCCAAATCTTCCACTCTGTTTTTATAACCATCTATTAGTGCAGGTCAGGGG
>NZ_CALLDG010000192.1 GCF_937999985.1 uncultured Corynebacterium sp. | reverse complement strand
GCTAAGAGGAGGTAGTAGAGAATGCCACGCAGCCTGAAGAAGGGCCCATTCGTCGACGAACACCTCCTTGCGAAGGTGGATGCTCAGAACGAAAAGGGCAACAAGAACGTCATCAAGACGTGGTCCCGTCGCTCGACCATTCTCCCCGATTTCATCGGCCACACTTTCGCCGTCCACGACGGTCGCAAGCACGTGCCGGTGTTCATCGATGATTCCATGGTCGGTCACAAGCTAGGTGAGTTCGCTCCTACGAAGACCTTCAAGGGTCACGTCAAGGACGACAAGAAGGGTCGTCGATAATCATGTCTGACACCGTAACCACCGCACGCGCAACCGCGCGTTTCGTCCGCGTCACTCCGATGAAGGCACGCCGCGTTATCGACACGATCCGTGGCAAGTCCGTCGAGGACGCACTGGCGATCCTGAAGTACGCTCCGCAGGCCGCTTCCGAGCCGGTCGCGAAGGTCGTTGCTTCGGCCGCCGCCAACGCCGAGAACAACTTCGGCTTGGATCCGCAGACGCTGGTCGTCTCTGAGGCTTACGCCGACGAGGGCCCGACCATGCGCCGTTTCCGCCCCCGCGCCCAGGGTCGTGCATTCCACGTCCGCAAGCGCACCAGCCACATCACTGTGGTCGTCGAGAGCCAGAAGGGAAGTGCTCAGTAGTGGGCCAGAAAATCCACCCCCACGGCCTCCGGCTGGGTATCACTTCCGAGTGGCGCTCCCGCTGGTACGCCGACAAGCAGTACGCTGACTACCTCGCCGAGGACATCAAGATCCGCGACTTCCTGTCCGAGGGTCTTGACCGCGCCGGCATCGCCAACGTTGTCATCGAGCGCACCCACGACCGGGTTCGCGTTGACATCCACACTGCCCGCCCGGGCATTGTGATTGGCCGCCGCGGCTCCGAGGCTGACCGCATCCGTGGCCAGCTGGAGAAGCTCACCGGCAAGCAGGTTCAGCTGAACATCCTCGAAGTCAAGAACATCGATGCCAACGCACAGCTGGTGGCACAGTCCATCGCTGAGCAGCTGACCAACCGCGTTGCCTTCCGTCGCGCTATGCGCAAGGCAATCCAGGGCGCTATGCGCCAGCCGCAGGTCAAGGGCATCAAGGTTGTTTGCTCCGGTCGCCTGGGCGGCGCGGAGATGGGTCGCACTGAGCGCTACCACGAGGGTCGCGTTCCGCTGCACACCCTCCGCGCTGAGATCGACTACGGCACCTACGAGGCTCACACCACCTTCGGACGCATCGGCGTCAAGGTGTGGATCTACAAGGGTGACGTCGTCGGCGGCCGTCGCGAGAGCCTGATGAATGCACGCGACGAGCGCCCGTCTCGCGGTCGTCGTGAGCGTCCACGTCGCGGTGGCGCACGTCGCCAGCGCGCTGAGCAGAAGCAGGAGGGCTAAGACACATGCTTATCCCGAAGCGCGTTAAGTACCGTCGCCAGCACCGCCCGACCCGTCGTGGCGTGTCCAAGGGCGGTAACCGCGTAACGTTCGGCGACTACGGCCTGCAGGCCCTGGAGCCGACCTACATCACCAACCGTCAGATCGAGTCCGCTCGTATCGCCATTAACCGCCACATGAAGCGTGGCGGCAAGGTGTGGATCAACATCTTCCCGGACCGTCCGCTGACCCAGAAGCCGCTCGGCGTGCGTATGGGTTCCGGTAAGGGCCCCGTGGAGAAGTGGGTTGCCAACATCAAGCCGGGTCGTATCCTCTTCGAGGCCTCTTACCCGAACGAAGAGGTCGCCCTGGAGGCACTGCGCCGTGCTGGTAACAAGCTGCCCTGCAAGGTTCGCATCGTGAAGAAGGAGGATCAGTTCTAATGGCTACCGGAACTCCGGCACATGAGCTCCGCGAGCTCAACAACGAAGAGCTGACCACCCGCCTGCGTGAGGCGAAGGAAGAGCTGTTCAACCTTCGCTTCCAGGCTGCGACCGGCCAGCTGACCAACAACCGTCGTCTGGGTGTTGTCAAGCGCGACATCGCCCGCATCTACACCGTCCTGCGCGAGCGCGAGCTCGGGCTGTCTACCAACCCAGGTGGTGACGCAGCATGAGTGAGGCAACCGTGAATGACAACGCAGCTGTGGAGAACGAGAAGGGCGCCCGCAAGGTCCGCTCCGGATACGTTGTTTCCACCAAGATGAACAAGACCATTGTGGTCGAGCTTGAGGACCGCAAGCAGCACGCTCTGTACGGCAAGATCATGCGCCGTAACTCCCGCGTGAAGGTTCACGATGAGAATGAGACCGCCGGCGTAGGCGACCGCGTTCGCATCGAGGAGACCCGCCCGCTGTCCAAGGACAAGCACTTCCGCCTGACTGAGATCATCGAGAAGGCTCGCTAGTCTGAGCAGTTCTGGCAGTCCAGACCGCTACGGCGGCCCTGGCTGCTTAGCCAGCTAAAGTGCTGCTGCTCAGGCAGTCCTGGCGCTGTATCGCCGGGCGCTAAGGCCCCCTGTCGCACATTGTTGCGGTAGGGGGCCTGTTTTGTTTCTTATTGACGCCCACGCTTCCCGCCCGGCGTGGCCCCAGCGGAACGTGAGATTGTGCGAGCGCAGTGCCAGGGGGAATGTGAGATTGTGCGAGCGCAGCGCAAGGGGAACGTGAGATTGTGCGAGCGCAGTGCCAGGGGGATTGTGCCACGGGAGACGGCGGCGCCCGATTCGGCGGCGTGAGGATGTGCAGATGTCGCTAGAACGGGAATACGTGGCCGACGGCGCCGTAATTGGAGCGCTAGCAGGGGTGAACGTCGCTAGAACGGGAATGCGTTAACGACACTGATTTGCAGCTTCGCAAAACTGCAGGTCAGGGAATTGCCGCAAATTTCGGAGGCGCGCCGGTGCTGACGGATTCCCGTTCTAGCGACATTTCGACCTGCGAGGAGGCGGGTTTGGGCCAGCAGAGACCAGTAGGAGACCGGTAGGGAACAGTTGGAGACCCCGCGCGGCCAGGTCCTTGTGTTGCCGAGGTGCAAATGTCGGAAAAGTTGCAATTTGTTGTTGGAAGCGATTTGCACTTTTGTAAAAATGCAGGTCAAAGCGTTTCTAGAATTTCGCTGAGTTGGAGCCAATTTACGTTTTGCAGCTTTTCCGACACTTGGTGCACTTGGCGCCACGATTTGCAATAGCTCAGGCATCTCGACGCTGGCGGCTTTGGTAGACTTGGTGGCTTTGGTGGCGAGCGAGGCCCGGGGTGGCAACGGTGGCGGACTAGGTCTGGGGCGCTGCCGGGAATGGCGGCCGAGAGGGAATGGCGGCCGAGAGGGAATGGCGGCCGAGCGGGAATGGCGGCCGAGCGGGAAGGGTGGCAAGTTAGGGTAGATTGTTGTGTGGTTAGCCTAACCTGTGTAAAATAGGCGCGATTGCTGTGTCCACCGTAGCCAAAAGAGGCCATACCTTCCTTGGGGCTGCTACGGGTACTTTACAGCGCCTCAAAGAGTTCCTTACACGTTAGGCTTCCACATGTTTCGAAACAGTTCTCTGACCCGTCGAGCGGCGCTGAAGACCGCCGCTGTCTTGGCAGCATCCACTCTTGTTCTGTCTGGTTGCTCCCGAGGCGACGAC
>NZ_CALLDG010000191.1 GCF_937999985.1 uncultured Corynebacterium sp. | reverse complement strand
AGGGCGGCTCCACAAGTGATCCACAGAGCCCCCATGTCGTTGTTCGCCACTCCGCCGTCGATGGCGTGGCGGATAAAGGTGGGCAGGGCGATGTCGGCGGCGGAGGAGAGGAATAGCGTGACGACCACCGCCGCGATGAGACCGGGCACCATGGCAAACAGGGTGCGCAGGCGGAACCTTCCGCCGTCGTTAAGATCTGCGATTCGAGGTTCTACGGATGGATAACTCGCGGGGTCGGCAGTTCTGTCGGAGGCAGTGGAGATTTCGGCCGTGGCTGGGGTTTCTTCCGTTGCAGCCCCCGGCCGTGCCGCAGGCAGGGAAATCGTCTGATCCGGATCGCGGAAGCCGCCGTCCGCGCGGTGGCTGATGTAAATCACCGTTGGGCGGGACACAGCGGTGCGGAGGTTAGCCAGAATCTGGGCCTCGGTGGCCTGGTCGATGGCCGAGGTAGCGTCGTCGAAGATGATCGTGTGCGGAGCTCGAAGCAGCACTCGCGCGATAGCGATGCGCTGGCGCTGCCCGCCGGAAAGTGTGATGCCGCGCTCGCCGACGATGGTATCCAACCCGCCCGCCTCACGGATGAAGCGATCGGCGCAGGCCAGTCGAGCGGCTTCCCAGACCTCTGCCTCCGTGGCCGAGTAACCGAGCAGAATGTTCTCCCGGATCGTCCCGGAATAGAGGAATGCCTCGTCCATCACCAGCGCTGGCCGGTCGGATTCTTCAACTTCCAGCAGCGGAATCGCTGTGCCGTCGGCGGTACTCACCACCTGGATGCCCGCCGCATCCTGGGTGTTCAAGCCGGCCAAGGCGTGCGCTAGACGGGTCTTTCCCGAAGCCACCGGCCCCTCTACGATCGTCGTGCTTGACGGTGAGATGCTCAGTCGAATCGGGGGCTGTCCCGGGGCGATCGGCACGCTGCCGACAAACCCCATGGGGTCGCGCACAGGAGTGATGCCGGTGGGGCGCGGCGGGGCGTCAATAATCTCGAAAATACGATCCGCACACGGTTGGGTGACGTGCACATTGACCAGCATCCCCGCAGCCATGCGAGTAAGCCGGGCGAGCATGGTGATGAACGTGGAGACCGCCAGGAAGTCACCAACGCTGATCGCCCCGCGCATGGCCAGCCAGCCACCGAGTGCAATCGCCGCCACAAGCGCCACGTTCGGCAGGGCGGAAAGGGCGGGCTGGAAGATGGCGCTGAGCTTGCCCACGCGCATGTTTATGCCGTACTGCCGGGCAGATTCTCTCCGGTAGCGGCCAATCTCGCGTGGCTCCTGGGCGAAGCTCTTCATCACCTGTACACCGGAAACCGTGCGTTCAACCTGCTCCGCAACCACCGCCGCCTGGCGCTGTGAAGCCAGGGACGGGCCGTACAGTTTCGTACGCGAGGCATAAGACACGGCGAAAAGCAGCGGGATCTGCAGCGCAACAATCCCGGCGATGGGCGGGGAAATCCACAACACCACGGCGAAAATTAGCACCAGCTCGAGCATGCTGGAAGCCATCAGCGGGAGCATCGCGACCATGCCCTGCACCTTCGTCAGGTCCGTGATGGTGCGCGAGATCACCTGGCCGGTGCCGAAAGACCGCGCGGCGTTCTCGTCGACCGCCTGGATCGCCGCAAACATCCGAGTGCGCAGACTGTGCTGAGTGCGCACGCTGAACGTGCCAGACAGGAAACGCCGCAACGCCTGCGTAACGAAACGCGCGCAGGCTACCGCCACCAGCAACCCGATCGCGCGCGTGCTGCCATCCACGGAAGCACCAGCGAGCAGTGGTAACAGCAGCTCAATGGTGGGTAAGAGCACGGAGAAAACCACCACGGCGGCGAATAGCCACCGGTGGCGCCGGGCGGATTCTCGGATGACTCTGAACACGCCGATGATTTTAACGCGGGGGTCGGACAACCCCCGACGAGCTAAAAGATCTCGTCGGCCTCGCGGATGAAGACGTGCACGTTGTCGACCATGCGCTCTGCGATCTTCCGGTTGGCCTTCGCCCCCAGGTAAGCGCCGACGCCGAACGGCAGAACCTTCTTAAACATTGCCCCACCGAAACTCTTGCGCACCTGGCGGAATGCGAAGCGCCCCAGGACGTTGTTGGCCTGCTTTAGCTCGACAGAGCCGGCTTTGCGCAGTTTGCGCGCACCGCGCAGCCGGTTGGCGGCTTGCAGCGAGCTAAAGGTACGGTCTTCGGCCAGTGCCTGCACGAGCTCTTTGGCCGTTGCCCCGGAGATAGCCAGGTACACCACCGCACGGCGAGTCTCCTCCTTGGAGATGTCGATGCCATTTAACTCGGCGGAGGCCAGGGCGTACAGCGCACACACCTCAATGAGCAGCGCAGATTCCGCCGCGATTCCCGCCAAGGAGAGTAGCGTACCCACGCCCGGGACGGCGGCCACGCCACCGGTGCCCGCTCCGGAGCCCGTGGCCAGGTTCTTAAAGTGCGTGTCTAGAACTTCCTGTTTGCGCTGAGGCGTGGCGTCACCATGCTTCTTCTCGATCTTCGTCACGTAGGACCGGATGAGCGGTTCCTGGACAGAGACCGTGCGATCGATCGCCTCGAAGAAGCGGCGAGCGATCGGGCCGGAAGGGTAGGGCGCACGCCGAGCCTGCTGGATGAGCTCAGAGGTAGCGGTGGCCTCGTCTTGTGGCTGAGCGGACTTGCCGAAGTTGAGAATTCCCATGGGCACCAACAGTAGGCCAAAACCGAGCCGACGGTAGGGAGGCGCTTGCGCGACCACTGGCAGGCGTTAGAGCTTAGGATGGTGAAATGATGAATCAGGACGGCGTACGGGTAGAAACCACGAGCGGGGTCGTCCGTGGAATCCGGGTGGACGGCGTGCGGACGTGGCGCGGCATTCCATTTGGCTTCGCAGAACGCTGGAAAGCCCCACGCCCGGTGCGTTGGCAAGGGGAGTGGCCGGCGGAGGAGTACGGGAACGTCGCACCCCAGACGTCCTACAACTGGAAAGACGAAGTCATCGGCGACGAGGACTGCCTGAACCTGGATATCGTCCGGCCGGACACGGACGCCAAGTTGCCAGTTGTGGTGTTCCTACACGGCGGCGGGTTCTTCGCCGGGGCTTCCCATACCGCAGTGTTGCGAGGGCATAAATTCGCCAAAGAACTGGACGTGGTTTATGTCGCTCTGAACTTCCGGCTCGGCGCGCTGGGGTATGTGGACATGAGCTCCCTGGATGTCCCCGACGCCGCCGGGTGTGATCCCAACCCCGCGACCCGCGACCAGCTCCTGGCACTGGAATGGGTGCGGAAGAACATCGCGGGCTTCGGAGGCGACCCGGACAATGTGGTTCTGATGGGCGAATCCGCAGGCGGGACCTCCGCCGCCACGCTGATGACCATTCCCGCCGCACGGGGACTATTCCACCGGGTGATTCTGCAGTCCGCGCCCGTAATGAGCGTGCACACCAACGCCCAGTCGAACCTCTGGGCGCGTAAGCTGACGCAGTATTCCGGACTGGTTCCGCGCACGACCTCCATCGCCGAGCTACGCGCTTTGCACTTCGCAGACGTAGTGCGCGCCGGGCAGCAGATGCTATGGCGGGGCGGCGGGCTGCGGGAGATGAATATGGCCTTCGGCATCGCCATCGACGGTGAACTTCTCTCCGACCACCCTTTGGGAATCTTCGAACGCGCGGAGCATCAGCGGATCCCCCTGCTCATCGGCACTAATAACGACGAACTGTCGGCCGCGCAGATGCTGTTCTTTTCTAAGTCGGCACGGATAAGGGCAGCTCGGACGATGTTACGCGCACACGATCCGGTGCTCGCCGAGCAGATTGAGAGCGCCTATGGGGACATTGGGCGCCGCGGGGTCTTCGCACAGATGCTCGCCGACGCCGTGTTCTGGGCGCAGTCGATCCGGCTCGCCGAGCTGCACCAGGTGGCCGGGGCGCCCGTCTGGATGTATCGCTTCGACTATGCCCCCGCGATGTTGCGGCGGCTCGGGGTGGGTGCGATGCACTCGATGGAGCTGTCGGCTCTTTTTGGTGACGCCAAGTCCTCGAAAGCCAGTTTCGTGCTTGGGGAGGAGATGGCCGTGGTCTCCGAGCACATGCAGCGAGCCTGGAAGAGGTTTATTTGGAGTGCGGACCCGGGCTGGGAGCCTTATACATTGGAAAACCGGGCGACGCAGGTGTTCGAGCGGGAGCCCAGGCTGGAAGAAGACCCTCGCGCGGAGTTTCGCCGGGTGTGGGAAAAGTTCGACATGGGCGGTTGGGAAGGCGACGAGAGCTCCGTGGCGATGCCCAGGCCGGGCCGCTAGTACGGGCACGGGGGCGGCTGACACGGCAGGGGTGCGGTGGGTTCACGGCTGAGCCATGGTGGGTTCTAGGTGGAGTCACAGTGGGGTGAGCCACCCGATTGGTTTTGCATGGAGACGTGTTGTCCAGGATCGGGTTAATATGGTGCCCAAGTCTCGGAATGCACGTTCGCTTCGGACTGAAACACCTCATAAAACACTAGGAAATACTAGGGAGACGTTGGCTGTGGGTTTCTACGAGGACATTGCTCAGGCGCTGGATACTGAGGGTATTGAGTCACGAGTAAACGATGACATGCTGTTCGTACCGATTGCCCCGGAGCTGGAGATTCATTTCCAGCAGATCGAGCAGACGAGCACCACGGCAGGCATCAACTCGGCGAATGTGTTCATGGCCAAGGGGGAGCTCGACGAGGTTGCAGGCATTGAAGAGTTTGAGGACACCCTGGTCGGAGTGGTGTTCTCCGTCGAGGCCGCCGTCGCTGTGGTGGCACAGTACATTGCGACTGACCAGTGCATTACCGTGTTGCACGACCTGCTGGAAGGCACCGATGATCGCATCTCCGACCTGGAGTTTGAGCAGGATCTGATTGAGCCGATGCTGGTGCGCGCAGAGGTGGGCAATGGCTCCCTGATCACCGTGATGCTGGGCTCCGGAACTGACGAGCCGGAAGCGACCGTGACCTTTGTGACCTTCGGCGAGGAGTACGACGAGCTGGTGGCACAGGCTGAGGCCGAGCTGGATAGCGACGAGACCCTAAGCGACTTCGAGCGCGAAGTGATGTATCAGAATGTCCTTGAAGATGCTGCCGAGATGACCCAGGAGGTTCTGGAGCTGGGGACCTTCACGGACTTCGATCAGCTCTTTGACGCCCTGGCGGTCGCACAGGTGCAGGCCACCGAGTGGGAAGAGCTCTTGGTCCCGTTAGAGGACGAGTTTGACTACTACGACGACGAGTTTGACGACGAAGAGTTTGACGACGAGGACGAGGTCGCAGCAGAGGACGAGGACTAGCTCACGCGGCGCGCGGAGCCGGAGCCTTGCCGGCCTGCAGATCCTCCTGCGTCATCAGCGCATGCCAAGTCAGGCTGACTTGAGCCTGGTGGTTGCGATCCCGAAATTCCTGCGGATCCTCCCGCACAGTCCACGCCTGTCCCAGGATGAACGCCAGCAGGCGGGTGGACTCATTGTGCATCCACTGTGGACACTCCACCGATACCGTGACCAGGAACAAGTCCTGTCCCTCCGGTGCCTGTTGCCCACTTAGTCTGCGCCACAGTAGAGGGGTCATGCGCCGCCGCGAGACGTGCACCATTGCCGTGGAATCGCCGGCCTTCACGGTAAAACGAGGCGCTTGCCAACCAGGGGTAATACGAATAAGGCTGCGCGGGTGGCGCAACATGGCGCGGGCCTCCGCCGCTGCGTGGTGGGGCTCGCTCAAAGCGAAACTCCGAGTAGATGGGCGCTGGATGGATGAGCGGGGGATCGGCGTGCGTCGGGTGGTGATGCGGGATTTCATGGTGGCTCACTTCCTTACCTGTGTTGATCAGCTGTGCCGGCCATCCGCTGTGGAGACCTGCCAGCAGTGGTCTGCGTTCAGGGATGCAGAGTAGGCAACGGGGTGGACAAGGTGGCGTCACTAAGAAAAAGAATAGAACGCATAATCGAATAAGGGAAGGCGTTGCGAGCAGCCTTCGGCAGTGGTCAGTGCGATAGCATGGGCGCAGCAGGTGCGCGAGCGCAGGCGGAAACAGCAGGTGAGGAAAGACAGGTTAGGGAGCAGCGACATGGCAGAAAACGCAGCCAATGTAGCCATCGTAGGAGGCGGGCTAGCCGGACTCGCCGCAGCGCGAACCCTGCATAAAAGTGGCGTGAATTGCACCGTCTTTGAAGCCAGCGGCAGCCTTGGCGGGCATGTGCGCAGTGAGAAGATCGACGGAGTGACCATCGACCACGGGCTGCAGACCTTCAACTCGTGGTACCCGGCGGTGAAGGAAATCCTGCAGCCGGGGGAGTACGCCGCGTTGGGGATCCGCTACTTCCAGCCCGCGATCCAAACGCTCACGGACGACGGACTGGCTCTGATCTGCGACCCGATCCGCGCGCCACACCTGATTCCCAACCTCATGCGCTCAAAGGCGCGCAGCGCCCTATCTTTCCGGGACCTTCTGGCTCTGCGGCGCTGGCTCAAGTCTGAGCTTTCCCGCCGCTCCAGTCTGGAGCTGCGCAGCATCAAGCAGAAGTACATCGACGAGGACGTGAAGACCTGCGAATCGCTGGACCAGCGGGGCGTGCGCCGACGTACCCGTGCCGTGGCCATCGACCCGCTGTTGCGCGCCTTCCTATTCGATGCGGAGAACGAATCCTCCGCGATTTTCGCCAAGTGGATGGTCGCCACCATGCTGCGCGGAAACCTGGCTGTGTTGGAAAACGGCATGGGCGAACTATCGGCAGCGCTCGCGCGCGTGCCGGGGGCCGAATTCCGGATGAACTCGCCGGTAACAGCCCTCGAGGAGGATGGCGATGGGGTGCGGGTGGCAGTCAACGGGGCAGAGACGGAACACTTCTCGTACGTCATCGTAGCCGTCGATCCGCGACGGGAAACCGAGCTACTGGGGTCGCCGGAAGTGCCCACGACCAGTGTTTCTTCCTGGTGGTTTGTCTCGGATGAGCCGGTTATGGAGGAGGGTTTGCTGACCGTGGACGGCACTCGCAGCACCCCCATTACGTCGGCCACGGAGGTCACCGCCGCCGCCCCCAGCTATGCGCCTGGCAAGTACCTGGTGGCCGCTAACCACGTGCACCCGCGCGGTTCTAACCCAGCTGACGGGCCGTCGGTGGCTGAGGTGCAGCGCGGTTTGGGGTCACTGTTTGGCGTAGATTCTTCCGGTTGGGAGCTGGTTAAGGAGCAGAAGTTTATTGACGCCATCCCGCTCATCCTCCCGCACAGCCTGCAACGCATTGGCAAGGAAATAGGGGAGCGGGAACTCCAAGGCGGTCGCATTGCCTTAGCCGGTGCCCAGCACGCAACGCCGAGCATCGATGGCGTGCTCCGCAGCGGGCAGCGGGCGGCAAATTACGTGATCGCCCAGCTTGAGCTTTAGTCTGAGCCGTCGCTTGAGCTGCAGCTTGCGTTACGGGCAACTAAAACCTGGGGTATTTTCCGGGGTGTTTTCGTGAATCGCTTTATCGGTCAAGGCAGCGTAGGCTTGGACAACGATGAGTGATACTGAAAACGTCACCGGCGACGTGAACCAGCCGGTTAATGACGAGTCGGTATCTCAGAATGAACTGCAGGGTGGCATCACGGAGGATTCTTCCCAGGATTCTGCCGTGGAAAAGCACGAGCCACAAGATGTGACTAATGAGGCAGTGGAGTCTGAGAACGCCGAAGCGAAAGTTCCAGAAAATGACAATAAGCAAAGCGAAGAGCAGGGTAAAGAAGAGCAGCAGCCCTCTTTCGACGGGCTGGGATTGCCCGAAAACGTACTAGCTGCAGTCAGGAAGGTCGGCTTCGAAGTACCTTCCCCGATCCAGGCAGAAACCATTCCGGTGCTGATGGAGGGCCACGACGTGGTCGGCCTCGCGCAGACCGGTACCGGTAAGACGGCCGCGTTTGCGTTGCCGATTCTGTCGCGTATTGACGTGTCGCAGCGTCACCCCCAAGCCCTCGTATTGGCACCGACGCGCGAGCTTGCGCTGCAGGTTGCAGAGAGCTTCCAATCTTTCTCCGAGCACCTGGGTGGCATCCACGTGCTGCCGATCTACGGCGGCCAGGCTTACGGCGTGCAGCTGTCCGGCCTGCGCCGAGGTGCCCACATTGTGGTTGGTACGCCCGGCCGTGTGATCGACCACCTGGAGAAGGGCAGCCTGGATATTTCTGAGCTGCGCTTCATGGTGCTCGACGAGGCCGACGAGATGCTGAACATGGGCTTCCAGGAGGATGTCGAGCGCATCCTGGAGGATACCCCCAGCGAGAAGCAGGTTGCCCTGTTCTCCGCGACGATGCCCTCCGGCATTCGCCGCCTGTCGAAGCAGTACCTGAACGATCCGCGCGAGATTACGGTGAAGGCCACCCAGCGGACCAGCGAAAACATCGAACAGGATTACCTGCTGGTCAGCCACCGCGACAAGCTGGACGCGCTGACTCGCATCCTCGAGGTCACTGAGTTCGAGGCCATGATCATGTTCGTGCGCACGAAGAACGAGACCGAGGAGCTGGCGGAGCGACTGCGCGCCCGCGGTTTCAACGCGGCCGCCATTAACGGTGATATTCCGCAGAACTTGCGTGAGCGCACCGTGGATCAGCTGAAGGATGGCCGCCTGGACATCCTCGTGGCCACCGACGTTGCCGCCCGTGGTCTGGATGTCGACCGCATCACCCACGTGTTCAACTACGACATTCCGCACGATACCGAGTCCTATGTGCACCGCATTGGCCGCACGGGCCGTGCAGGTCGCAAGGGTCGCGCTATTTTGTTTGTGACGCCCCGTGAGCGCCGTCTGCTGAAGGCCATCGAAAGGGCAACCAAGTCTCGGTTGAACGAGATTGAGCTGCCGACGGTGGACGCGGTGAACGAGGCTCGCAAGGAGAAGTTCCGCGACAGCCTGACGGAGTCCCTGGCGGACCCGCAGATCGGCATCTTCCGTGACCTGGTGAAGGAATACGCGGAGTCCAATGAAGTGGAGCTGGCGGACATTGCGGCAGCTCTAGCCGCCCAGCTACAGGCCGGCGAGGATTTCCTGATGAAGGAGAAGCCGAAGGAGGAGCGTCCGCGCCGCCGGGATCGCTATGGCGACGATAACCGCAACGGCGGTGGAGCATACAAGCCCTTCGATGAGCGCTTCAATAAGGAAGCTCCGCGCATCACGGATCGCAACGGCAAGGAGCTGGCCGTGTACCGCCTATCGGTGGGTCACCGTCAGCGCGTGCGCCCGGGTGCCATTGTCGGCGCCCTGGCAAACGAGGGTGGTATGAACTCCCGGGACTTCGGTCGCATCAGCATCTTCGCGGAGCATTCCCTGGTGGAGCTGCCGGCGGATCTGCCAATGGAGGTGTTCCATGCGCTGGATCAGACCCGCGTTTCTGGCCAGCTGATCAACATTGAACCGGATCCGGGTGCTCCGGCTGGTCGTCCGGGTAGCCACAAGCGCCAGCACCGCAACGACCGCGGGGATCGTGGCGGGCGTGGAGATCGTGACAGGCGCAACCGTTTCTTCGAGCGCGATGATCGTGGTGGACGTGGCGGACGCGGTCACGGTGGCCGTAGCGGGCGCAACCGCCGGGATGATCGTGGCGG
>NZ_CALLDG010000190.1 GCF_937999985.1 uncultured Corynebacterium sp. | reverse complement strand
ACGACCTGAGCGCCCGGCTTGTTCTTCAGCGACCGAAGGGACTTGCGGACCTTCATCGGGCGCTCCTTTCCTCATCGACTTTCTTACATCGCCAGGCAGTACAGGCTTACAGACTAAAGCCCGTTCATGCCGCCCGGCACAAACACAAACGATGAGTTTACCCATCGCAGACTCCAAAACCAAATAAGTGCAAATAGACTGCCCGAGCACCCCGCGCTCCCCTGCGGACTAGCATCTAACCCATGAGCCCTTCCGCAAACCAGCCGAACCACACCCCCAACAACCCCGGCAGCACTAGCGGCGCCGAGCGCCCGGGCGCGCGCCCGCTACACGCGCAGATCATCGCAGAGCTAGGGGTGCGCCCCACCATCAAGCCCGCCGAGGAGGTAGAGCGCCGCGTGCAGTTCATCGCCGACTACATGCAGGCCACGGGAGTTCGCGCCCTAGTGCTGGGAATCTCTGGCGGCCAGGATTCCACCCTGGCGGGAAGGCTGTGTCAGCTGGCGGTCGAGCGCCTCAATCAGGAGGGCACACAGGCTCAGCGAGCAGATACGCCGCAGCCCTACCGCTTCTGCGCCGTGCGGCTGCCCTACGGAACCCAGGCGGACGAAGACGACGCACAGGTGGCGCTGAAGTTTATCGCACCGAGTATGGGCGTCACAGTAAATATCAAGGGCGCAACCGACGAATCGGCGCGCGCGGCGAGCGAGGCCCTAGGCATCGCGCAGGTTAGCGACTTCAACAAGGGCAACATCAAGGCGCGCGAACGCATGATCGCGCAGTACGCGCTGGCGGGTGAGCTCGGCGCGCTGGTGGTCGGCACGGATCACGCAGCAGAGGCAGTCACCGGCTTTTACACCAAGCACGGCGACGGTGCGGCGGATCTGGTGCCGTTGGCGGGGCTCACGAAGCGGCAGGGCGCGGCGCTGCTGCAGCACCTCGGCGCCCCGGACAGCACGTGGCAAAAGGTTCCCACCGCGGATCTGGAGGAAGACCGCCCCGCACTCCCAGACGAGGAGGCGCTGGGCGTGACGTACACGCAGCTCGACGACTACCTGGAGAGCACCACCGGCGCTGCCGACATCGACCCGCAGGTCGCCGAGCACATCGAGAAGCTATGGTTCCGCTCGCGCCACAAGCGGCACTTGCCGGTCACCCCGCGCGACGATTGGTGGCGCAGCTAGAAAACGAACTGATCCAGAATCAGCGCGGTAAACGCCAGGAACCAGGCGATTACCACTACCAGCGGCATGCCCAGCGCGGAGTGCGGAACGTCCTCCCCCGCCTCGCGCCGCTTCTCACGCTGGATGTGCACCAACGTCATCACGAACATCGGCAGGATCGCCGCCCACACGGCCATGCAGTAGGGGCACAGCGCGCCGATGGAGTAGATCGCAGCGTAGGCCAGCCAGTGTACAAACACCACGCCCAGCCCCAGCCCGGCAAGCGTGCAGTACCACATCCAGCGCGGCAGCTTCGCCCCCACAATTAGCATCACGGCCAGGGTCATCATCACCGGGAAGCCAATCAGCCCGATGAACGGATTAGAAAACCCGAACGCAGATGCCTGATCCGAAGCCATCACGTCCGTACACGAAATCACTTCGTTGAAAGTGCAGGCAGGCTCGAAGTTAGGGTCCAGCGCCATCTGCAGCTTGTCGTGCATGATCAGCGCGGAGAAAATCAGCCCGATCGTGGACAGCACAAGGAAGGTGTAGCCGAAGCGTTTGGTAGCACCTAAACCGTTCATGCGCTCGCTCTCTTTATTTACTGACGCCCTCACGTCCCAGCGCGCCCACACCAGCACTTTCTGGCGCGAGGTGAATCGGCCTGGGGCCACTGTCCATGGCGGAACTGGGCGATTTCCAACGAAATTAGATTAGCACGGTGGATTACCCAGCAAATACAAGAAAACCCCAGCTCATTTCTGAACTGGGGTAATGCGTTCTGTGGAGCTAACGGGATTCGAACCCGTGAC
>NZ_CALLDG010000189.1 GCF_937999985.1 uncultured Corynebacterium sp. | reverse complement strand
CGCGTCAGCGACTCCCCTACTGTAACGCAGAGCTTGGATAAAGTGAAATCGCCTGGTCACAGACGATTTCACCGGGCTTTAACGCTCGGACTGCAAGTCCTGCACTGCCTTATCCAGCTCATCCAGTGCCTTACCGAACTCCTCGAAGGTGCCAGACTCGCGGGTCTTGTTCACCTTATCCATCGCATCACGCACCCGCTGCTCCGGAGAGGTATCGGTGCCGCCACCATCAGACTTCCCCGCCGTAGCCTTCGTGTCCGAGCCTTGGTCGCCCTTGCCATCCTGGCCGTCTGAATCCTTGTCCCCGGCCTTGGAGTTCTTCTTGTTTTTATCCTTGGTCGGGTCAACCACTGAACCGTCGATCTCCTGGATGTCAGTGGTGGAGGACGTCTTGATCCCTACCTGGTCCAGGGCCTCAGCAATGGTCGGGGCATAGCCCACCTGGCCGTTGTAGCTCACCAACACGCGCAGCAGCTTCGGGAAGGCCGAATCCTGGCCACTGCGCTGCGAGTACACCGGCTCGACGTACAGGATTTGCCCGTCGCCCACCGGCAAAGTCAGCAGGTTACCGTTCGTCAGGTCGTTCGTGCCCTTCAGCAGGGTACGCTCGCGGGCGATCTCGTCGGAGGACATCATCGTGTCCTGCGCCTGGTTCGGGCCCAGCGTCTGCGTGCCCGTCGGCAACACTCGCACGTTGATTTGTCCGTAGTTATCCGGGTCGGAGCCCACGGACATGTGCGCCGCCAGGAACTCACGGCGCAGGCCACGGAACGGGGTAATCAGCTGGAACGACGGCTTGTTGGTCTCCGGGTCAGCCGCCACCACGTAGTACGGCGGCTGCGCGTTGTCCTGGCGGTCCTGCGGAGCCGTCGGATCAGTCGGTACGGACCAGAAAGAGTCGTTCTGGAAGAACACGCCCGGGTCGGAGACGTGGTACTTGGCGATGAGCTCGCGCTGCACCTTGAACATATCCTCCGGGTAGCGCAGGTGATCCTCCAGCTCCTTGCTGATCTCGGAGCGCGGCTTCACCACGTCCGGGAACGCGCCCCGCCACGCCTTCAGCACCGGGTCCGATTCATCGAAGGCGTACAGATCCACGCTACCGTCGTAGGCATCGACCACGGCCTTCACGGAATTGCGAATGTAGCCAACCTCATTGTCGACGACCTGGGTTTCACTAACGCCGTCGGGATTAAGGGCGTCCGCAGTAGAATCAGTGAGCCCAATCCGCTCGGAGTAGGGCAGGTTATTCAACGTCGTGTAACCGTCAACGACCCACTTCACACGGCCGTCAATAACGATCGGATAGGTCTTGGAATCCGTGGTCAGCCACGGAGCAACCTTGTGCACACGCTCGCGGGGGTCACGCTCGTAAAGAATCTTCGAGCCCTCACCAATACGGTCCGTCAGCAACATGTTCATCGACTCGAAGTGGGCCGAGAACATTAGGCGGTTGAAGTAGTTAGAGACATCCACACCACCGGTGCCGGTGTAGGTGTAATTGGATGCGTCGGTATCATACTCCAACGGTTCACCCTCGGAATTGCCAACGATCGCGTAGTCAGAGTTGTTCTGCTTCGCCGAGGCAATAACCGGGCCGAAGTAAATGCGCGGCTGCTTGATATCCAGGTCCAGCTCGCCACCCTGCTTACCGGACTGCATCGACTGCAGATCCGCGACCGTGTATACCGGATAACCACCGCGGGCAGACCCGACGTCGCGGGCGACCTCATCCACCTTGCGGGCGGGGGCTGCCACAAAGCCGTTGCCGTGGGTGTAGACCGTGTGGCGGTTGATCCAGTCGTTCTGGTTGCCGTCCAAGGTGTTCGGGTTCAGCTCGCGGGCGGCAACTACAAAGTCGCGCATCTTGCCGTCCACCTCGTAACGATCGATCGCCAGCTCGTCCGGGAACCCATAGAAGTTACGCAGCTGCTGTTGCTGGGTGAACGTCGGGCTCAGCACCTCCGGGTCTAGCAGGCGCACGTTAGAGAGGGTGGCGGAGTCGTCGGCAACGGCCTTCTTCTGCTCCTGCGAGGCGGCATCCCCAGAAGCACCCCAGTCACGGTCGTAGGTGACCTTGTCTTCACCAATGCCGTAGGCGTACCGGGTGGCCTCGATGTTGCGGGCGATGTACTCGCGCTCCTTCTCGGCGCGGTTCGGGTTGACGGAGAACTGCTCCAGCATCGCGGGCCACGCCAGCCCCACGGTCAGCGAAGAACCCACCATCAGTGCAACCGCCAGCGCCGGGATACGCAGGTCGCGCAGAACAATCGTGATGAAGAACATGGCCGCCACGAAGATCGAGATCACGAGCAGCACAATCTGTGCAGGCAACACAGCGTTGATGTCCGTGTAGGAGGCACCCGTGAAAGTCTCGTGTGAACGGGTAAGCAGGCCGTAGCGGTCGAACCAGTAGCCGACCGCCTTCAACAGCATCCATGCGCCCGCAATGACCGCCAGCTGACGGCGAGCATTCGTAGAGATAGAGGCCTTTTCCCCCACACGCGGGTTGCCCGTGGTGATGGAGCCCAGCAGGTAGTGGCCAACGCCGTTGATCACAAAGGCCAGGATCAACAGCACGCTGAAGGTGGAGACCAGCATCTGCAGGAAAGGCAGGTTAAAGGCGTAGAAGCCCAGGTCCTTATCGAACTGCGGATCGTGCACGCCAAAGTTCGATCCGTTCAGGAACAGCAGCACCGAACGCCAGTTGGACTGCACGATCATGCCGGTGATCACACCCACGAACAGCGGAATGCCCACCAGGAATGGGCGCATGTTGCGGCGGATCAGCGGTCGGTACTCAGCCAGGGGCGAGGAGGTTCCCAGGGATTCGATCTCGTCCGGCCGCGCGCGGTACGCCAGATACGCCGCCAACCAGGAAATCAGTGCGCCGATCAGCCCGAAGATCCCGAAGAGCACCAGGCGGGTCACGATCACGTTCATGAACACGCCCTGGTAATCCACGCTGCGGAACCAGGCGAAGTCGGTGTATGTGCTCACCACCACCGGCACAATGAAGATAATGATGGCGATAGCTGCCACCAGGATTCCCAGGAACTTCGAGCGCCTGCTCGACCCTGGGCTGGACGGGAACGGCTGCTTCGGTCGACCCGAAGACGGTGGCGTGGGCGTGCTCAAGGCTTAAATACTCTCCTGCTAATCGCACCTGTGGGTATCGCTGATCGCGATGTTTCTACCAGGATACGTACAATTCTTAAAGCCTCATAACAAACCCCAACCCATCCCCCAACGAAAGAAAGGCATCACGAATGACCTCTCCCGATTCCTCCCCGAACGTCGATCTGCAGGATGAGCGCGTGCTCAACGCAGCTCTGCGCGAGGCCGTGGACTTCGTGCAGGCCGAGGGCTGGGACCAACCGGCCACCCTGTTCGCCCTGGTGCCGGCCTCGCTGATCGCCGATGCCGCACCACAGGCCTTCGACGACGATGCCCCGGCCAACCCTTTGGCCCTGGTGGTGCAGGAGGACATCCCGGAGCACATCCGCCCCGGCAGTGAGGAGCTCGGCCAATTCCTCGCCACCATCCGCTGGCCCGCCCCCGTCGTCGGCGCGATCCTCGCCCAGGAGATCACCTTCTCCAACGCCGCGCCCGGTGCGGACCCTGCCCCGCGCCAGGCTCGCTTGTTTAGCGGACTTCTTTGTGACGCCGACTTTTCCGGCCCCGAGCGTTCCCTTATCCAGCTCCGCCCCAGCGAGGAGGAGCTTGCGGAGGATCCCTTCGGCCAGGACAAGGTGCAGCTGCTCGGCGGGGACGACATCGCCCCCGGCGTGATTCACACCCTGCGCGCCACCTTCGAGGCCGACGAATAGGCGCTACCTGTAAACGCTACTTGGCTACTTGCAGGTATCGGCCTGCTTACCGTCGTTGTAGTCCTTGAGATCCTCAATTGCATCGTCGAGCGTATCGACCTTCAGCAGGGTGATCCCCTCCGGCGGCTCGTGCACCGCTTCGGCGCAGTTCTGCGCCGGCACTAGGAACACCTCTGCACCGGCTTCCTTGGCAGCGGCGATCTTGTGAGTGATGCCACCAATCGGGCCGACCTTGCCTGCGGCGTCAATAGTTCCGGTACCGGCGACGAACTTCCCACCTGTCAGTTCCTCGGGCGTCAGCTTGTCGACGACCGCCATAGAGAACATCAGTCCGGCGGACGGGCCGCCGATGTCGGTCAGGTTGTACTCCACCTTGATGTCACCGCCGGGCTGGGCGACGGCCGTCACGCCGAGGAAGGCAGTGTCCTTCGGATGGTCGCCACGCACCTCCTCCGGCAGCTCGGCGAGCTTAACCTTGATGTCCTTGTCCTTCTCCTGGCGCTTAACGGTGACGGTGACCTCGTCGCCCGGCTTGTAGCCCTTAATCTTCTCCGATAGCTCGCTGGGCAGCGTGATCTTCTCCCCATCGACCTTCGTGATGATGTCGTTGACCTCGATCTTGCCCTGCGCCGGGGAATCCTCGGAGATCTCCAGCGCCATGGTCTCCAGGGGCTTGTCCAGGTGGTTCATCGCCGAAATAGTGGCGTTGGACTCCGAATTGGCGAAAGCGGCGGCATTCTGGCGCTGTACTTCCTCCGAAGACTTGCCCGAGGGGAATACGTGCTCAATCGGCACCAGGGTGTCGTCCGTGGAGATCCAGCGCTTCAGAGCCTGTGCCAACGTCATATTCGTGCGGACGGACACGGTGGTCATGTTGAGGTTGCCGCTGGTTGGGTGAGTCTTCGCACCACTGACGTCCACGATCTGGCGGCCATCGACCTCGCCCAAAGTATTGAACGTCGGCCCGTTCCCCTCAGCTGCATAGGGGACGGTCAAGTCAATGTTGGTGCCGGGGATCGACGGCAGGCCAAGGAGGGAAAAGAGCGCCACGACGGGCACTGCGCCCACGACGATGGTGCGATTTCGCCTGTTCCAGAATTTCACCTGCCCAACTTTACATGCTTCACCGGCCCGGTTTGCCCACCCCGGCACAGGCCGAACCCTGTTCGCTCTCAGCACACGCAAATAGGCGCCTTCGCGGCCTTTCGAGGTCGTTTTCACCCTGCAACAGTCGGTACGGTGGGGTACATGAGTAAATTCGGTTTTGGCTTCCACGGCCCGCACGATTCCGATGACGACCGCGATAAAGACGGCGATAACAACCGCGATAACAACCGCGACGAGAACGGAAACAACGGGAACGAGAACAACCCGTTCGGCTTCTTCTTCGGCGGCCCGATGGGCGGCGGCGCCGGCGGAATGAACGGCGGCGCGGGCAACATGGGGGCCGGCAACCTGGGCGACATCCTGAACCAGTTTGGTTCCATGCTCTCCGGATTCGGCACAGACATGAACAGTGCCGAGGGCCAGGGTCCGGTCAACTACGGACTGGCCAAGCGCACCGCCCGCCAGCGGATCGCCGCCACCCACAAGGACTCTCGCCCCAGTCATAACGACTCGCAGGCAGTCGCCGATTCAGTCCGCCTGGCCGAACTGTGGCTGGACGAGGCCACCCACCTGCCCGCCGGTGCCTCCGGCTCCGTGGCCTTTGGCCCTGCGCAGTGGCTGGACGAAACCTTCGAAACGTGGAAGCGCGTGGTCACTCCCCTGGCCGACAAGCTCGGCGACGCCGCCCTGGGTGGCGTGCCGGAGGAGATGCGCAGCCAGCTCGGCCCGCTGGCGGGAATGATGAAGCAGATCAACGCCATGAACTTCGGCGCCCAGCTGGGCAACACCCTGGGCGCGATGGCCACCGACGTCGTGCTGTCCACCCAGTGGGGCGTGCCGCTGGCCGAGGGCGATACCGCCGCCATCGCAACCGAACACCTGGATTCCATGGCCAAGAAGTTGGGCTGCGAGCCCCGCGAGGCGCTGATCTACCTGGCCGCCCGCGAGGCCGCGCACCTGCGCCTTTTCAAGCACGTCCCGTGGCTGGTGGAGCGCCTAATCCTGGACGTCGAGGAGTTCGCCGCCGGCTTGTCGCTGGATTACTCCGCCATCGAGGAAGCCACCCGGGAGATCACCCCGGAATCCATGAACGATCCTGCGAAGATGCAGGAGATGATGGAGCGGATGCAGGGTCAGGACCTCTCCCCCCAGGTCGTCTCCACCAACGCCCACGCCCGCGAACGCCTGGAAACCAGCCTGTCGCTCATCGAGGGCTGGGTGGATTATGTCGTAGGTTCCGCCTTGAACTCCCGCATCCCCGGCGCGGCCATGATCGGTGCCGCCTGGTCCGAGTTCCGCAACAACGGCTCCCCTGCCATGGATGCTCTGACCAAGGCCGTCGGAATCAGCTTCACTGCTCCGAAGGCAAACGAGGCAGCCGAGCTGTGGCGCAAGCTGGATGATGCGGTAGGCGTCACTAAGCGCGACGGCGTGTGGGACCACCCCGACTTCCTTCCTGTGGCCTCCGACCTGGACAACCCGGCGGCCTTCATCAGCAGCGTGGCTTTCGACGAAGACGAGATGGAGGACTTCAACCCCATCAGCGAGATCGAGAAGCTGGAGCGGGAACTCAACGAAAAGCGCGGCTACCAAGACGGCACCGGCGAGAACGGCGACAACAGCGAAAACGGCGACAGCGACAAAGAGTAGCTAGCCGCGCATCCCCCAACGCTTGAAGGCCTCCAGGTAGCCCTGCGCCCTCTCCAGGTGCGGGGTGCGCGCCTCCCATTTGCGAAACTCCGAGCCGTGATTCGGCACAAACGTGTGGATCAGCTCGTGGATAATCACCGCATCCAGCACGTATCCGGGCACCTCCTGCAACTGGTGGGCGATCCGGATGCGCTTGGATTGCACCGAGCAGCTGCCCCAGCGCGTGTTCATGTTCGTGACGAACTTGATCTCCCCGATTGTCGCCCGGCCGCCGAGGTACTTGTCGTTGAGCTGCACCGCCCGCTCGGCTAGCTCCTTGTTGCCCATTGTTTGACGCCGACTCTTCAGCGCCTTCCCCACCAGCTCTACGCTGATTCTGCGCAGCTCGGCCTCTCCGATGGCCGCGGGCGACATGACCAGGAACCCTTCGCCTTCTTCCCGCACCGCGACTGTCTTCTTGCGCCGGGTGGACAGGCGGATGGTGATGGGCGGCACCGTCACCTCAGGGCCCAGCTGGGTCGCAAGCTCCTCCTGCACCTCGCGGGCCAAACGCTGCGGGTCGACAGCGCGGGCGCGGAAGGAGGGGGCCATGGGAACATCCTTTCCACCAGCGAGGACAATGCTGCACTGCTAGGGTGAGAGGCAACTACACAGCGCGCATGGGGAGCGCAGGCTGCCGCACTGGGGATCTAAGGGGACAGGGGTTTTAGGGGAATGCAATCATGCTAGAGCTTAACTTGCCGTCGAGCACAGCCATCCTGGCCAGGCCGATGATCGGCCTACAGTTCGGGGTCTTGCCGCACGAGTCGATGATTCTGCCACTGCCGAAGGGCGTGAACCCCGGCCAGGTGGCACACGTGTTCGCCCTGGCCCGCGGGGGAATCGGTTTCGACGAACTGCACCAAAAGCTGGGCTACTGCGGGCTGGAATCCGAGGATGCGCGGTTGATGCTCTCCGAGATGGTGCAAGCCAGGATCCTGCGGCCTTCCCAGGGGAACGTGAGTTTCCACGTCCTGGCCTCCGGCGTGGCTAGCGAGCGGCTGGAACCCGTTCTGGAGGCGCTGGGCTTAAGCTACAGCATCACGTCCACACCCAGCGAGGCTCGGCGTTCGCTGATCGCTTTGCCCGGCGCGGTGTTCCCCACCCCGGACGTGCAGCATGCGCTGATGGTCAACCGCGTGGCCCACTACCCTGCCGGCATCGTGGACGGGAAAACCGTGCTGGGGCCGTTGGTCGTTCCGGGC
This sequence comes from uncultured Corynebacterium sp., assembly GCF_937999985.1. Lineage (GTDB taxonomy): Bacteria > Actinomycetota > Actinomycetes > Mycobacteriales > Mycobacteriaceae > Corynebacterium. Next base: position 7,755 of record NZ_CALLDG010000189.1, on the reverse strand, counting down.
GTTACGCCCTGCCTGGCCTGCGCGGATAGCTACTACGGCAAGATCGACGACGGCTGGCGCGGCGTTCGCCTGCAGGCCACGGGCAGGCCCGGCAGCACGGAGAGGCACCTCATTCAGGCGGCCTCCACGCAGCTGGCGATGATGTTGAACGAACATGTCCTGCCCTGGTGGCAGGCGCACACAGAGTTCATCCGCACACGCCGGGCGGCGCGGCTCCAGCAGGAACCCCCACCGGAGGAGCCGGACATTCCCGAGGTTTTGAAGCAACGGCGGCTGGTGGACTTCGCCACCGGAGCCGTGCAGACCTACCAGGTGCCCTTCAACGACAGCTGCCTTTCCTGCCGGGCGGTGAGGGTTTAGCTAGGCACGCAGCTCAGTTAGGCATAGTTGCTGACGATCGCCAGCACGTCCTCACCGAACTCCTGGACCTTCACCGGGCCTATGCCCGGCACAGCCAGCAACTGGTCAGACGTAGTGGGCAGCTTTTCGGCGATGGCGCGCAACGTGGCGTCAGTAAAAATGACATACGCCGGCACCGCCTTGTCTTTCGCCTGGGTGGTGCGCCAATCGCGCAGCTCAGTGAGCAAAAGGTGGTCGGTTTCGGGGGCGTGCTGGCCGCAGCGGCCGAGGATCTTCAGTTCGGGGCTGCCCAGGCGGGCGCCGCAGACGACGCAGGCGTTCTTCGGCGCGCCGAGCCTCTCGCGGGAACCTCCGCTGCCGGAGCGGCGCTGGGCGGCGGCTTCCTCCTGCGGGACCAGCCCGTCGAGGAATCGGGTGCGGTGTCGGTTCGCCTTCGACCCCTCCTGGCGCGCGAGCGACCAGCTGAGGTGCAGGTGCTCGCGGGCGCGGGTGATGCCGACGTAGAACAGGCGGCGCTCCTCTTCGATGGCCTCCTCCGAGCCCGCGCCCTTGAGCGCATGGCGGATCGGCAGGGTGCCTTCGTTCAGGCCGACGAGGAAGACCGCGTCCCACTCCAGTCCCTTGGCGGCGTGGATGCTGGCGAGGGTGACCCCCTGGAACTTCGGCGGGTTCTTCGCGCTCATGCGCTCCTTCAGCAGCGCCACCACGCCCGGCATGCTCAAGGGTTCAGCGGCGCTGGAGGTGATCTCCTTAACCAGGTCGAACAGAGCCTGCAGGGACTGCCAACGGGCGCGTTCCTGCGAACCGGAAGGCTCGGTGCTAGTCAGGCCTACGGGGACGAGGGCGGCGCGGACGGCATCGGGCACGTCCTCCGGGGCTGGGTCGTACTTTTTTGCAGCGACGATGATGGCATTCATACCCTCGCGGATTTCGGTGCGTTTGAAGAAGCCCTCGCCGCCCTTGACCTGGTAGCCGATTCCGGCCTGCTCCAGCTCGTATTCGTAGTTCGCCGACTGCGAGTTGATGCGGTACAGGATCGCGATGTTCGCAGGTTCCACGCCCTTGCTGATGAGCGACTGGATTTCCTTGACCACCGCCACGGCCTCAGCGGGTTCGTCCGGGTACTCGTGGAACTGCGGGAGCGGACCTGCGGGGCGCTGGCCTTCCAACTTCAGGCGAGTGCCCGCCACACGCCCCTTCGCCTTGCCAATGACGTTGTTCGCCAGGTCCACGACCTGCGGGGTGGAACGATAGTCGCGGTACAGGCGCACGGTGGTGGATTCCGGGTACTTGGTGGTGAAATCCAGCAGGTACTCCGGGGTGGCGCCGTTGAAGCTATAAATCGTCTGGTTGGCGTCGCCCACCACGGTCAGGTCGTCCCGGTCACCCACCCAGGCGTCCAGCACGCGCTGCTGCAGGGGCGTGACGTCCTGGTATTCGTCGACGACGAAGGTGCGATAGCGGGAGCGGAACTCGTCGGCGATGCCCGTGTTGGATTCGATGGCCGCCGCCATGTGCAACAGCAGGTCGTCGAAGTCCAGCAGCATGCCCTCGGGCGTGGTCTTCATGCTCTCGTACCCCTGAAAGACCTTGACGAATGTCTTGGGGTCTACCGGACAGTCGCGGCGCCGGGGCTCGACGTAATCCGGGTAGTCTTCCGCGCTGATCAGGGAGGATTTCGCCCACTCGATCTCCCCGATCAGGTCGGCCAGCATCGCCGTGCTGGTTTCCACTCCCACGGCTCGGGCGGCGCGGGAGACAATGCGGAACTTGTTGTCCAGCAACGTCCACGGCAGATCGCCGGCGTAGGCGGGCCAGAAGTACTTCAGCTGCCGCATCGCCGCGGCGTGGAAGGTCTTAGCCTGCACCTTGGGGATGTTCATGAGCGCCAGGCGCTCGCGCAGTTCCGCGGCGGCGCGGGCGGTGAAGGTGACGGCCAGAACGTGGTCGGGGTTTACGAACCCGCCGTCCACTAGGTGGGCAATGCGGTGGGTAATGGTGCGGGTCTTACCGGTGCCGGCACCGGCGATGATGCTGACCGGTCCGCGCGGGGCCGAGGCAGCTCTTGCCTGTTCCGGGTCCAGTCCGTCCAGCAGGGAGCTCACTCAAAGCACCCCTATTTCGTGCCGAGGGTGTCGTCGGCTCCCGGGTTGGAACGCACGTACAGCACGCGGTCACCTGGCTCGATCGTTTCCGCCTCGGCGGAGTCGATGCGGTACAGCTCGCCGGAGCGAACCACGCCCAGCACCACGTCTTCCAGCACGCGCGGGTTGCCGCCAACTTCTTCCTCGCTGACCAGCCGCTCGGCGATGGAGAAGCCTTCGTCTGGGGACAGCAGATCCTCCATCATTTCCGTCACCGATGGGGTGACGGTAGCCAGTCCCATCAGACGGCCAGCAGTTTCGGAGGAAATCACCACGGAGTCCGCACCGGACTGGCGGAGAAGGTGCGAGTTATCGGATTCTCGCACGCTGGCGACAATGGTTGCCGCCGGGGCGATCTCGCGTACCGACAGGGTGATCAGCACGGCGGTATCGTCCTGGTTCGGGGCTACGACGACGGCGCGGGCACGGTTAACACCGGCGAGTTTTAGCACGTCGGACCGGGTGGCAGAGCCCTGCACGGTCACCAGTCCCTGTGTGGAGGCCTGATCCAGCACCTCGCGGTCCGTATCCACCACCACGATCTGCGAGGGAGACACACCGTCGGCCAAGAGTGCGGCGATGGCGGAACGCCCCTTGGTGCCATAGCCGATAACGATGGTGTGGTTGCGCATTTTCTTCCTCCAGCGGCGAATGTTGAAAGTCTTGCGGGACTCTTCAGTAAGGACGGACAGCGTAGTACCGACCAACAGGATCAGGAAGACCAGGCGGGCCGGAGTAATGATGAGGATGTTGACGAGCCGCGCGTTTTGCGTCTGCGGCGAAACGTCGCCGTAGCCCGTGGTCGACAGGGATACCGACGAGTAGTACAGAGCGTCTACAAACGTATCCATGCCCTCGTACGCGCCCCGGTCGATGTAGGCCAACACGGCGACAAGCATGATCAGCAGGAAAGCGTAGAACATTCGCCGGACAATGAGCCACCAGGGGCTTTGGACCACTGAGGTCGGGATACGGACGATGTTAAGCAGCGCGTGCGGCGGTAGCTCATCGACTTCATCGTCGGCACGGAAGCGTTCGCGCAGCCGGTTCTTCATCTACGTCCTCTCGTCACTGCTCGTCGTTGTCTTGGTTGGTCTTTGTGGTGACGCCCCCAAGCATCCCTTCGAGCTCGTCTGCAGAAAGTAGTGTACGCGGTTCATAGGTTTCATTTGCCGCGACATAGTGGAACGCAGCCCGGACGTTCTCGGCGGGCACCTCCACCCCCAGTTTCGCGCTGAGCAATTTCGCCCAGGCGAGCCTGTAGACGGCCAGCTGCATGGCGGCTGCATCCATATCCGCGCCGGTAGGTTTCCGTCCGGTCTTCCAGTCCACAACGATCCAGCCGTCGGTGGGATCGGTTCCGTCGTGGAAGACCGCGTCGATTCGGCCTTCGAACACGTGGCCGCCGATAGTGACGGAGTACGCACCCTCCACGCTCTCGGGTTGGCGGTCGGCCCACTCGGAGCGCAGGAAGGCATCCTTGAGCGTTTCGAGATACGGGTCTTCCAGGGTTGCGTCGGACGCACCGGGAAGCTGATCTTCGTCCAGCAGGCTGACCTGCTTGTAGCGTTCCTCCACCCAGTTGTGGAAAGCAGTGCCGCGCTTGGCATAGGGCTTCGGTTCCAGCGGAATGGGCCGGCGGGCACGCAGGGCGAACTCCTGGTCGTCCTTGCGTAGGCTCACGGCTTCGGTGGCGGTCATACGGACGTTCAGCGGAACCACCAGCTCGGCGTTATCCATTTCCGCGAACTCCTCAAGCAGCAGGTTCGTCTCGAGATCCCAGACCTCGGCAAGGGTGGTCGGCGCTTCGCTCGCAGCGGCGCTTGGCTCGGGCTGGTGCTGTGCGTGTTCTGCGTGTTCTGCGTGTACAGCCGCGATTTCCTTGCGCACCTGCTCGGCGGCTTCGGCCACACCAGGGCTTGCAATTGCGGGCGCGGGGTTGGGCCAGCTAGCACCGGTGGATACGACGGCATCTCGTTCTTTGCGATCCTCTTGAAAGTCCAGGCGCTCGCCATTGACCTGCGGGGTGGGCAGCATGAGCTTGTCCTCAAGGGGCAAGTCTGGGTTCTGCAACAGCTTATCGAGTTCCTTGTAGTACATCCCCATGTCGGACCACTGCTCCACGCTATCTACAGCGCCAGTTTTCTCCAGGTACTCGCGCAGCAGGGTTAGGCAGATGGATGGGTCGTTACCTGTGTCCGTAGACGCCTTAAAGGCCGAACCGCTGACGTACAACACTCGCTCGGAACGGGTGATAGCCACGTAAAACAGTCGGTCGTTTTCCTTGGCGCGGAAGCGATTCACCTGCCTATTGAACTCTTTATACGCTTTGGTGTGGTCCCCTCGATCCTTCACGGTGGCCATCGAGAGCACCGGGTACGCCCCCGGATGGTCACCGGCATCGCCGCGCAGACTGCTCGGCATAACCTTTGCGTTGGTGGTCCACGCGGATTCGCTTCGTGCCTGGGAGTAATCTCCATAACGTTCGCGTGAGGCGTGTGGCACGGCGACGATGTCCCATTCCAGCCCCTTGGCCTTGTGAACAGTGAGGATCTGCACGGTGTTGTCCTTTTTCTGCACCTCGCCCGGGTCCAGCCCGTCTTCTTCCGATTGCGCCGCCAATAGGTAATCCACCAATGCCTTTGGGGTGGCGGTACCGGCGCGGGAAACGTCTCGCACAATCTGCGCGAACTTATCCAGGTGGCTGGTGCCGATCGCCTGTTCGGGGCGGCGGTGCCAGCGGGTGAGGACTTCCGTGCGGACTCCCAGCATCTTCTCGATGTCCGCCACCAGGTCCGGCAGGTTCTTGCCCAGGCTGTGGCGGCGCAGGTATCCAAGCTCCCGGCCTAGCAGTGCAAGTCGCTTCGCCCCCTCGGCCGACATGCCCATCTCCTCGGCATCGGTCAGGTCGGCGAGTGCATCGATCAGTCCCACGGAGAACTCCGTGGCATTCGGAATAGCTTCCAGCACTGCCTCGATCAGCTCATCGCGCACTCCAGGAGTGCGGAGCAGCTCGATGTTTTCCTGACGCTGCCTTTCCATTGCAGCGTCATCGACGGCACCCGCTTCCCCGGCTCCGCGTTGGGCGATCTGCTCTGCCCGGCGCGTAAGAATGGCAAGGTCGGCTGCACCGATGTTCCACCGCGGGCCGGTCAAGAGGCGCAACAGCGCCACGTCATCCGTCGGATCCACCAGCACGCGCAGGGTGGCGAACACGTCCGCGACCTCGGGAATGTCCAGCAGCCCCGGCCCTGCTGTCATGTCCGCGGGCACTCCGCGCTCCACCAGTTTTTCGTAGATCGGCACTGCGTCCTTGTTCACCGTCACCAGCACAGCGGCGGAAAAGGGCTTGACCTTAGTCGGGTCGTCGGCCATCTCCAGCTTCCGTTGGTAGTCCTCCCACTGCGACTGCAGCTTGTCGGCCAGCCAGTCGAGTTCCTGCTCCCGCTCGTCGAAGAACGCCACTGCCGCCTCCCCCGCTGCCGCACCGGGGCGCGGGCGTAGTTCGGAGACCAGGCGCCCGGTGCTTTCGGTGCTGCGCTCCATGGACCATGTGGAGATCTTGTTGGCGATGTCCAGCACCGTGGTGGGGTTGCGCCAGGAGGTCAGCAGCTGCAGCTTTTCGGCGGGCTTGCCGTTCGCATCGGGGAAATCGGTGCGGAACTTCTCTAGGTTGGAGGCCGTTGCCCCGCGGAATAGGTAGATCGACTGCATGGGGTCGCCCACCGCCATCGCGGAAAACTCACCGTCGCTCTCTTTTTTCCCGCCGAACAACGACTTCAGCATGATGCGCTGGGCGTGGCCGGTGTCCTGGTACTCGTCCAGCATCACCACGCGGAAGCGCCGCCGCTGGTCCTGCCCCACTATCTCGTGAGCGCGCACGAGCTGCGCTGCCTTGCTCATCTGCTGGCCGAAAGTCAGCAGATCGCGCTCCTGCAGGGTTTCGCGGAACTGTTTCACCAGCGTCAGCAGTTCGGTGCGATATTGCTGTGCTTTAAGGAAGTCGGTGTTCGCACCGGTGAATTCATTCTTGCTTCTCTTACCCTTGGGCAGGTCCTCCAACAGCTTCTTCGCCGCCGCCGTGCTTTCCTCCTCGACCTTTTCGATGCTGGTCAGGTGATTATCCATCTCATCCGACAGAGCGCACACGTCGGCGATCACGCTGGGAACGGTCTTTTGCGCGCTTAATGAACTGTTGGAGTTGACCACCACGTCGCGAGCCACCATCCACCGTTCGGCGTCCGTAATGAGGCGGGCGGCTGGCTCCGAGGGGATCAGCAGACCGTACTCGCGGACGATGTCTCCGGCATAGGAGTCGTAGGTCGCCACCGCCGGCGCAATGTTCTTTAGCACCTCCCGCCGCGGATCATCTGCCGACAGCTGGTCCATGAAGGCGCTTTCCGCCAGGGTTTGCAGGCGCTGGCGGATGCGCTCGCCCAGCTCGGCCGCGGCCTTGCGGGTGAAGGTCAGGCCCAGGATCTGCTCGGGCCGAGCATAGCCGTTGGCCACCATCCACACGGCACGCGCCGCCATGGTTTCGGTCTTACCCGCACCGGCGCCGGCAACGACCAGGAAGTTGCCGAACGGCCCGGCCTGGATAACCTCCGCCTGCTCGTCGGTCGGGGCGAACTTCTGCCCCATCAGCTGGGATAGCTCCTGAGGGCTGAAGATGTGTCGGTTGCTATCCATTTAAATCACCTGGCTCCCTTCGTCCTGCGCGGGGCAGATCGCCTTGAAGTCGCAATACCTACAGCCGTCATTCGGTGTGGCCAGGTATGTCGGCCCCGCTGTCACCGGCGCAATCTCCAAAAGCTTGTCGTGCACTTCGCTCAGTTGTTCTTCCGTCAGCTGCACCTGGTCTCTTTTGGTAATCGACGTGGTCTGAGCCCCCGGGTACACCAGCAATGCACCGCCGGGGCGGTACTTTTGCCCGCTGCCTCCGGGGTGCTCGTTCAGCGTCAGCAGAAACTGGTACGCACTCAGCTGTGGGCTTTCCGCCGCAGTTTTCTTCGAAACTGCCTTTTTGCTGGTCTTGAAGTCGATCACCTGTGTCAGCCCGTCCTCCGGGTTCGTCACCAGCAGGTCGGCGCGCCCGCTCAGCGTCACCTCAACCCCGTCGGGTGTTTGCCCGACGCGCGCCCGTAGCGTTCGCTCGGTCTCGAGCTCTTGGTCCCTATAGCCGGCAATGAAGTCGTGTAGTCTTTCGACGCCCTCTTCCCAGCGCGTCACCGTGTGCGCGTCCTTCCACGCT
>NZ_CALLDG010000188.1 GCF_937999985.1 uncultured Corynebacterium sp. | reverse complement strand
TCCAGCGCGGCCGCACCCGCGGGTAGGGATTCCAGCGCGGCCGCACCCGCGGGTGAGGATTCCGCCAGCGCGGAGGCGGAGCGGATTCTGCTGGAACAGTCGATCCCTACCCTGGAGTCTGTGGTGGATCTCGGTTTGGGGCACCTGAGCCTGGATCGCGCCACCTCCACTTTGTCGGCGGGTGAGCTGCAGCGGCTGCGGTTGGCGTCTCAGCTGCGGTCGGGACTTTTCGGAGTGGCATACGTTTTGGACGAGCCGTCCGCGGGTCTGCACCCCGAGGAGCGCCGCGCAGTAATGCGGCTGATCCGAGGATTCCTTGACGCGGGCAACAGTGTCCTGTTGGTCGAACACGACATGCACCTGGTTGCGGAGGCTGACTGGATCGTCGACGTCGGCTCGGGCGCAGGCGAGCACGGCGGGGAGATCCTCTACTCCGGCCCGGTCAAGTCCCAGAACCCGACCAGACTCCGGGACCCGAACGCCTCCCAAGCTGAGAGTTGCTGCCCGACCCCATCCCAAGGCTCAGCGACCACTGCTGCCCTGAAAGCAAACCAACATCCAGTTGTACCCCAGAGCCGAGTGACAGCCCGATACCAGGCAGCAGACGCCAGCCCTGCCGCAAAATCCAGCGCAGGCGCAAATGCAACCCCAGTAGGGGACGCAGCCCCAGCCGGGGGTTCCAGCCCGGCCGGCGCTGGTATGGGTACCGCTGACCGCCCTAGCACTAGCCGCTGCTCTGATACCGACAGTGCCGGCGGTACCGGTGGCGCGGGCGGCCCAGACGTCGCCGGCAGCGAGGGCCTGGCGGGAATTGACTGCCCCACCGGCCGAGCCCTCGCCGCCGGGCCGCTGAAACTGACCACCGACGCCGAAGCGCGCACCCCCTCCGGCACACTCAGCCTCACGGACATCAACGAGCGCACCCTGAACAGCCTCGACGTGAAATTCGGCCTCGGCACGTTTACCGCGATCACGGGAGTCTCGGGCTCCGGCAAGTCCACGCTCCTGCACACGCTGGCCAACTCACTGCGCGAACAAGTGAAGACGACGGTCGACGACGGAGACGTGGCGTCAAAAAGTAAGGGCTCCGCAGATAAAGCAACGGCCAAACTCAGCGCAGACCTCAACTCAGACATTGCCATCAACCGGTTGGTGCAGATCTCACAGAAGCCCATCGGCCGAACCCCCAGATCTTGCCTCGCAACCTACACCGGGCTATTCGACCGCGTGCGGAAGCTCTTCGCACAGACCGACGAAGCGAAGCGGCGGGGCTGGACCGTTTCCCGGTTCTCGTACAACGTCACCCAAGGACGCTGCCCCACCTGCAGCGGAGAAGGGCAAATTGAAGTCGAGCTAGTGTTCCTGCCCGGCAGCTACACTCCCTGCCCCGACTGTCACGGCGCGCGTTACAACGCTGAAACGCTGGAAGTCACCTGGAACGGGCGGACAATCGCGGACGTGCTGGAATTGACCGTCGCTGAGGCGCGGGAGGTCTTCGCCGATGAAGATGCAATCGCCCGAGCTCTGCGGGCTCTGTCGGCGGTGGGGTTGGATTACCTCCGGCTCGGCCAGCCGGCCACGGAGCTTTCCGGCGGCGAGGCCCAGCGAATCAAGTTGGCCACGGAACTGCAGCGGGCTCAGCGGGGGCACACTGTGTACCTCATGGATGAGCCGACCACCGGCCTGCACCCCGCGGACGTGGATTTGCTTGTGACGGTGCTCCAGCGGTTGGTTGACAGCGGGAACACTGTGGTGGTCGTGGAGCATGACATGCGAGTTGCCGCGCAGGCGGATCGGGTGCTCGAAATGGGGCCGGGAGCCGGCGCGCGGGGCGGTCGGGTTGTCGCAGACGGAAGCCCCGCCGCGGTGGCTCAGACGGACACCGCGACGGGGCGAGTATTGGCGGAAAGAAGCTAGCTAATTGAACGGGTTGCCTCCGCCCACGCCGAGCCACAGTCCGGCGGTAGCCGCTGCTGCGACTAGGAAGAAGATCCAAGCGGACGCCAACGGTCGGGTTGCCCATCCCCTGCTGCGGTCGAGGCTGATCCGGCCGGGGCCGAGGAAGATGAGGCTTATTGACGCCACCGTCAGCGCCGCCCACATTTGGACGTGAGGGCTCAGGCCGTATGGCCATAGGGTTCCTTGGAAGCTGTCGAGGTTGTGGAATGCCATGAAACCGCCGACGACTGTGGCGAGTGCCGCGCCGAAAGGTGTGACGAGGCCGAGGAGCAGTAGCCCGCCGGCGACAACCTCCGCGACGGGGATGCCGATGGCGAGGATGTCGGTGAAGTTGTAGTTGCCCAGTTGGCTCTGGAATACGTCGACGCCCGGGTCTCCGCCAAAGGCGAACAGCGTCTGCAGGCCGCGTACCAGCAGGTACGCGCCCAGCACTGCGCGCAGGATGAACAGTCCGAAGCTGGTGGTGCCTCGCTTAACTTCCGCTACTGCACCGGCACCCGCGCCGGCAGCCCCAGCATCCGCGGCCGTGTCGGCCCCGGCGGCCGTGCCAGCGCCGCCAATCTCAGAATCATGAGCCACACCCGCCGCGTCACGGTCAGTGCCCGCGCCCGCGCCAGTCACACCAGCACCAGCAACCCCAGCATCCGCGGCCGTGTCGGCCCCGGCGGCCGTGCCAGCGCCGCCAATCTCAGAATCATGAGCCACACCCGCCGCGTCACGGTCAGTGCCCGCGCCCGCGCCCGCGCCGGTCTTCGCATTTCGGCTGAAGGCCTGATCGTTGGTTGAAGTGGTGGGCCGCTCCGCCGGGTTGGCGTCATCAACCTTGCCCCAACGGTCGGACGCGCCACTGGCCGCGCCCTCCTCAGCGCGAGCGCCAGCGGGCTGGGAGGAATCCAGCTTCGACAGATCCACTTCCGGCTCCGGCGGGCGGCTCTCAATGCGCTGCGGACGCGCCCGGCCCAGCACCGCGTAGATATCCCGCTTGGCGGGCTTCTGCTCTACGGGAGTTTCAGCCTCTGGAGCTTCAGTCCCTGGAATTTCAGCCGAAGCGTCGGCGGATGTGCCCGTCGACGCACGCTCCGAACCAGTGTCCTTGTTCGGAGCGCCCTCAGCCGCCACAGCAGCCGCGGAGGCCGACTCGGTCGGCTCTGACGTTTTCGCCGACTTCGCCTCTCCCCCGGAAGCCTTCCCCCTCTCTGGAGCTTCGAGCTTGGCATCCTCTGCTGCTGACGATTCCACGGTTTCCTCGCCGACAGTCTCTTCGCCAGACTTGTCAATTTTGGTCGCCTTGGCGGGAGGTGTGGCGTCCGCGGGCTTCTGCGCGTCCCGACGGTAGACGGGCACGTCGATGTCGTTATTCAGGTCATCCGCCAGATCATCCGCGGAGTTGCCGAACAAAGCGTCGTCTGGACTGTTGGGCTTCGCGTTGTTATTCACGCACTCCAGACTATTCTGACCAGCGCGATTTGCGCGGGAGGTCACTCGGCATGTCTTCGATGGCATACTCCATCGGCTGTGTGCCTGCCGAGTTTCCGCGCACCTTTCGACTCCGACGGTCCGGCATTTCCGGCGAGCCCGGCGGGTCCGACTTTTCCAACGTCCCCGGCTACGGCAGCGCTTCGTCTCCGCCACCCATTGGGCTCGGGCGCTGCTAGCTGAGCTTCTTAGCGATCAGTTGGTTGACCTGCGCGGGGTCTGCCTTGCCCTTGGTGGCCTTCATGACGGCGCCGACAATCGCACCGGTGACCTTCTTGTTGCCCGCGCGATACTTTTCGACGATGTCCGGGTTTGCGGCCAGAGCCTCGTCGACTGCCGCTTCGATGGCGCCGTCATCGCGCACAACTTCCAGGCCGCGCGCTGCGACGACCTCGTCGACGTCGCCTTCGCCCGCCAGCACTCCGTCGACTGCTTGACGTGCAAGCTTGGTGGTGAGCTTGCCTTCGTTTACTAGTGACGCCACCCGCGCCACCTGAGTCGGCGTGATGTCGAGACCGGAAAGCTCTACACCTTGTTCATTTGCCTTGCCTGCGAGGTAGGAGACCCACCAGGAGCGAGCTTCGTCGGGCTTGGCGCCTGCTTCGACGGTGTCGACCACTAGATCCAGGGCGCCGGCGTTGACGAGGTCGCGCATTTCCTCGTCCTTCAGGCCCCATTCTTCCTGGATGCGGGCGCGACGGATCCACGGCATTTCCGGCAGGGTGGCGCGGATCTCTTCGACCCACTCGGCGGGGGCGAGTACGGGCGGCAGGTCCGGGTCGTTGAAGTAGCGGTAGTCCGCCATGGTTTCCTTCGGACGTCCCTTGGAGGTGGTGCCGTCGGTTTCCTGGTAGTGGCGGGTTTCCTGAACGATCTCTACGTCGTTAACGAGGCAGGCTGCTTGGCGCTGCATTTCAAAGCGCACGGCTTGCTCGACGGACTTCAGAGAGTTGATGTTCTTCGTTTCGGTGCGCGTGCCGTATTCGGTGGTGCCGACGGGGCGCAGGGACAGGTTGGAGTCCACGCGCATGGAGCCCTGGTCCATGCGTGCGTCGGATACGCCGAGTGCCTTGACGAGGTCGCGCAGTGCGGAGACGTATGCCTTCGCAACTTCCGGTGCGCGTTCGCCGGCGCCTTCGATCGGCTTGGTCACAATTTCAATCAGTGGCACGCCTGCGCGGTTGCAGTCCACCAGGGATGCGGTGGCTCCATGGATGCGGCCGTCTGCGCCGCCGAGGTGGGTCAGCTTGCCGGTGTCTTCTTCCATGTGGGCGCGTTCGATCTCCACGCGCCATTCGGTGCCGTCTTCCAATACGACGTCCAGGTATCCGTCGTAGGCGATGGGCTCGTCGTACTGGGAGATCTGGTAGTTTTTCGGCTGGTCTGGGTAGAAGTAGTTCTTGCGTGCGAAGCGGGACTTCGGAGCAATCTCGCAGTTCAGCGCCAGGCCGATCTTGATGGCCCACTCCACGCCTAGCTTGTTTACGACGGGCAGCGCGCCTGGCAGGCCGAGGCTGCATGGGTCGACGTTGCTGTTTGGTGCGTCGCCGAATTCCGCGGAGGACGTGGAGAACATCTTCGTCTTCGTGGCGAGTTCGACGTGAACTTCCATGCCCATTACCGGGTCGAAGCGCTCCAGCACTTCGTCGAAGTCCATCACATCATCGGAGTAATCGTAGACAGGCGCAGTCATGCCAGCCATCTTAATACGTCCCCGTGGCTGTGTGGCGTTAGGGTCGCTGGGCGCCCGCGGCCGTGCCTCCGCGCACCTTTTTCGGGCACCCCGGCACCTCCCAACGCGTCAGCACCGCCGCCGCGTCAACGCAGCCGCGACTCCGCGCACCTCTCACGCATTTCAGCGTCCCTAGTCCTTCCATCCACGATGTCCGTCTGATCCCCGCTCCCCGCGTCCCGGCGGTCTCGGCGGTTCCGGCGGTTCCCCGCGTCCCGGCGGGCTCGGCGGCAGCCAGGTGACGCGCCCGCCTTCGCGCGCCATCCGCCCGCGGCCGCGTTGCCCGTTCACGCCATTGTGATACGGACACAAAAGCGTCATGTTTTCGGGGTTTGTTTCTCCGCCTTTCGCAAATTCCTGCAGGTGGTGTACTTGGCATTCACTCGCCGGACGCCCACATCCCGGCCAGGCGCACCGCGTCGTTTCGGCTTCCAGCATTCGGCGCTGTTTTGATGACGCCAACCGCTTCGCCCTGTACAAATTCACCGGCCCTCGCTCCGGGGCTATCAGCGTGATGCAATCTCCATCCTTCAGCGTCACGCCCGCCGTCCCTGCCGCGTCGACCACACCGCCTCCGCGCCATTTGTCAAAAGCCTCAGCTTGAGCAGCAATATCAGGCGTAAGCGTCGGCGTCACCGCTGCGTCGGCGACTAAGGCGTCGGCGACTAAGGCGTCGACGATTGAAGCGTCGGCGTTTGGGACCTCTGCAATTGGCGTGGATAGCTGGCGGGGAAAACCGGCGTCTTCTAGGCGACGAGCGACGTATTCCGCCCCGGTGAGTACGGCACCGTTGGTGGCCCGCAGCTCAATCTCATCCCCTTGGCCTCTGAGAACCTGCACGTATTCATCCAAGCTGACCACGACATTGGTGGTCAGCGTGCTGCGTTGAATGGTGCGATTCTCCGTGAGCCACGCCAGTGGATCCAGGCGTGCGGACTCCCATATCTCCGACATGCGGTGCGACGGCCCCGTGAACTGGATGGTGGTCTTCGTGCCGTGCATGATCCGGCGTCCTCCGTCGTCGGGCACCCGCGGCCCCTGCATTTCGCGCCGCAGTTGCGTCGCCCGGCGCGAAATGGCCGCATAATCTCCAGCGGTATTGCATAGCGCTTCGGTAAACACATAACGCTGCCTGATCCCCAGTGCCCGAGCTCGCTCGGCAATCAGTATCAGCACATCCAGGCCGTGCCCGTTGCGTTGGGCGGCTTCTAGCGCCCGCTTCTTGTATCGCGAGTATGCCGCCCCGGAGAAGTGTTCCGCGGCCCGCGCCACGCTCCGCGCATATTCGCGTTCCAGCGGCAACTGTTCGGCGGGCGTGCCAATGGCTTCTGTCAGCAGCTCCACGCCATGGCGCTGCGCGTCCGCTACTTGACGCTTGAGCTCCGCGAGCTGCTGCAACTTTTCCATGCCCCGAACGCTAAACCATGCGCAAGATTTCTGCCCCTCCCCGCTCAACCGCCTGTGGATAACTTGCCCCCTTCGTAAGCGTTTTCCACAGGCTTTTCAATTCCCCCTTGACAATTCTCCGCCAGGCGTGCTGTACCGCATTTCAGCACCGCCCGGCGCTGGCTTAACGTCGGCCACACAGCGCGCCCTACCTGTGGCGCTTGGCTCTGTCGCTATTGCGCCGCGCCAGGCTGCTCGCGCGCCTCCGCCGCCCTGCGGCTCGCGGCGTCCGCGGCGTCCGCTAGCCGAACAGCGAGCGCGCCGTTTCATAGCGCCTCTCAGGAACTTCCTTCAGCGTGCCGACTGCCTCTTCAAAGTCGATCAGCTCGATGCTGCCGCCCTTGAGCGCTACTACCTTGCCAAACTCCCCCCGGATGGCGGCCTTGGTGGCATTCACAGCAAACCGAGTTGCCAGCACGCGGTCAAACGCGGTGGGAGTTCCGCCGCGCTGGATGTGTCCCAGCACGGTGGAACGCACGTCGGTATCCAGGCGGCTTTCGATTTCCTTGGCAATCAGCGCGGACATGTCTTGGAACTTCTCGTGGCCGAACTGGTCCACTTCGCGCTCGGCGACGTCCAGGGTGCCTTCCTTCGGCAGTGCGCCTTCGGCGACAACGATGATGCCGTACTTCTCCCCCAGCTGGAATCGGCGGGCCATGCGGCGGCAGACGTCGTCGATGTCGAAAGGGAACTCCGGGATCAGGATTTCGTGAGCTCCGCCGGCCATGCCCGCGTGTAGCGCGATCCAGCCGACGTGGCGGCCCATGACTTCCACGATCATCACGCGGTCGTGTGATTCGGCGGTGGTGTGCAGGCGGTCGATGGCGTCGGTGGCGACGGCGACGGCGGTATCAAAGCCGAAGGTGTAGTCGGTTCCGTTGACGTCATTGTCGATGGTCTTCGGCACGCCGATGACTGGCACGCCGTTGTCGTGCAGGAAGCGCGCGCCCTTCAGAGTGCCTTCGCCGCCGATGGGGATCAACGCGTCGATGCCCGCGTCCGCGAGGTTGGCTTTAACGCGGTCGATGCCGGCCATGAAGTCGTCGGGGTGCAGGCGTCCGGTGCCGAGGATGGTGCCTCCGCGGCGTAGGATCCGGTCGATGAAATCATCGTCGTAGAGTTGCACGCGGCGGTCTTCCAGCAGTCCCTGCCAGCCGTCTTCGAATCCGACGACGGTATGGCCTTCCCCGGCCGCTGTCCGTACGATGCCTCGGATGACGGCGTTCAATCCTGGGCAGTCTCCACCACTGGTCAAGGTCGCAATACGCATGTTTTAAAGTTTAGCGATACCCCGCGGGATCTGCCGGGCGGGATTATTTCGCGACGGTTTCGGGGGTTTTGCTGGCCTCTACTGGTTTTCCGGTCTTTATTGTCTTTATGATTGACGCCTACTCGTCTCCGCGACTGACCTCTGGCCGAGCCATTCCGGAGGCCACTGCGCCGAGCATCAGCATGATCACCGCGGGCAGCAGGGAGTCGCCGAAGGCCTGGGGGCCGACTACGCTGACGCGCGCTTGGACGACTGCGGCGATAACGGCGGCTCCGGTGACGGCGCCGAGCTGGCGGGTGGCGTTGTACGTTCCAGAGCCGGCGCCGGCGAACTGGGGAGGCAGGTCGCGCAGGGTGGTGGTGGAGTTCGGGGCCCAGACGAAGGAGTTTCCGAATCCGAGTATCACGAACGCCCCGATCATCATCCAAAGTGGCCGTTCTGGCCGCATGGAGAACACCAGCGCGGCTACGCCTACGGCCATCAGGCAGAACCCGAGGACGGCGAAGCGGCGGGGTTCGTAGCGGTCGACCAGCCGGCCGACGAACGGCGCCATAATTCCAGCGATGATGGCCATGGGGGTCACAACAAACGATGCCTTCATCGGGCTGAAGAGGTGGACTTCCTGCAGGTACATCATCACTGGCACCATCATGCCGGCGACGGTAAACCCCATGGTGAAGATGGATGCGTTGCCGAATGCGAAGTGGCGGCGTGTGAACAGGGAGATCGGAACCAGCGCGCTGTCGGCGGATAGGCGGGATTGCAGCCAGACGAAGGCCACCAGCAGCGCCACGCCTCCGAACAGCAATCCCCAGATCCACGGCGCCCAGCCGGCGGGGTCGCCTTCTTGGATGCCGTAGATCACCATCGTCATCGCCACCATGGAAAGCAGGATCGACGGCACGTTGATGCGTTCGTCGGTCGGCTGGAACCGCGGTACCCAGCGGGCGACCATCACCACGGACAGCACGCCGATGGGCACGTTGATGAAAAATACCCACTGCCAGGTTGCGTATTGGGTGATGAATCCTCCGAGAAGCGGCCCGGCGAGAGTGGAGATTCCCGCCGTGGCGCCCCAGATGCCCAGTGCTGCCCCGCGCTTGTCGCGCGGGAAGATGCGGTTGATCACGCTCATGGTCTGGGGCGTCAATAAAGATCCGCCAATACCTTGCACGGCGCGGGCGGCAATAAGCGTTTCGATGCTGCCGGCCAGTCCGCAGGCAAGTGACGAGAGCGTGAAGATCGTCATTCCCGCGATGTATAGGTTCTTCGGGCCGAAGCGGTCGCCGAGCCGGCCGGTGACCATCAGAGGCACCGCGAACGCCAACAGGTAGGCGCTGGTGACCCACAGCACTTGGCCGTAGTCGGCGTGCAGGTCGGCTTGGAATGCGGGCGTGGCGACGGCGACGATCGTTTGATCCAGCAGGATCATGAAGAAGCCGATGCACAGCGCCACGAGGGCGCGCCATGCCTGCGGAAGTGGAAGCGGCAGCGCGGGGTATTTCACTTAAAGGGAGTCTACTGCTGCCCGGATGGCGGGCAAACTGGCCTTAAACTCCGGCATCAGTGGTAGCTCTTCCAGCTGGTCGATGGGTTGCCACAGTAGTTCCAGTGACTCGGCTGTCGGGTGCAGTTCCAGGTGTTCGGAGCAGGTGGCCAGGACGGTGGTGTACGTCCACTCGTTGATTTCCGGGTTTTCGTATTGCCACCAGAATGTGCCGCCGAGTCCGAAGATTCCGTGGGCGTCTAGCGATGCGTCGAGGCTGGGGTGTCGGACTGGGAAGTCCTGCAGGGCCTTCCGAGGGTCTCCGCTGCGTTCGACGATTTTCTCGATGTCGGCAAAGAGGTGCCACTCGTCGTCGCGGACGGGCAGGCGGCAGTACGCAACCTCGACGGGCACGGTGGAGGTGACGATTTCTCGGTGTACCTTTACCGATGACGCCCCCACGCCTGTCTCTTCCCATGTTTCGCGGAGGGCGCCGTCGGCGGGTGATTCGCCGACGTCGATGGCGCCGCCGGGCAGAGCCCAGGTGCCGCCGCGGTTGGTCCACTTTGCGCGGTGCTGCATCAGCACGTGGCGGTCGTCGGTGACGAGGAACAGCCCCGCCGCGCCGAGGACTCCCCAACGTCGGGACCCGTCGGGGTCTTCGACGAAGCCGTCGCCTGTGTAAAGTTCGGGAATTTTACCCATGTCCCCCACCATACGCGGATCCGTGGCCTCCGCCGCGGGTCGTCCGGGCCTGACCATTTCTGCACGCCTGCCACGGATGCGCTCGCCGAGGTCTCCGTCTCGGGCTGGCTAGGCGCGGCCGGTCTCGAAGGCCGCGCCGACTCGGTACAGGCGGTCGTCGCCGTGCGCCGGGCCCATGATCTGCAGGCCGGTCGGCAGGCCGGAGTCGCTGGCGAAACCACCGGGCACGGACATGCCGCACACGCCCGCCAGGTTCAACGGCAGCGTGAACAGGTCGAACATGTACATTGCCAGCGGGTCATCGACCTTCTCGCCCAGCTTGAAAGCAGTGGACGGCGTCACGGGCGCGACGATCGCGTCGACCTGCTCGTAGGCCTTGGCGAAGTCCTGGGAGATCAGGTTGCGTACGCGCTGAGCCTGCAGGTAGTAGGCGTCGTAGTAGCCGACGGACAGGGCGTAGGTGCCCAGCATGATGCGGCGCTTGACCTCCGGGCCGAAGCCTTCGGCGCGGGTCATGCTCATCACCTGGTCGGCGGAACGGGTGCCGTCGTCTCCGCGGCGCTGGCCGTAGCGCATGCCGTCGAAGCGGGCCAGATTGGAGCTGACCTCACACGGCAGGATCAGGTAGTAGGCGTTCAGCGCGTGGTCGAAGTTCGGGCAGTCGACCTCCACCAGCTCAGCCCCCTGGGACTTCAGCTGCTCCAGGTTGGCGTGATAGGTCTCCAGCACGCCCGGCTGGAAGGCCTCGGCCCGCTCAAACTGCTTAACCACACCCAGCTTCACGCCGCTCAAGTCTCCGGAGGCGCCCTGCTTCGCAGCCTCGACAACCGGCGCGACGGCGTGGGAGGAGGAGGTCGAGTCGTTGGCGTCATGCCCCGCAATAACCTCGTGCAGCAGCGCGGTATCCAGGACCGTGCGCGCCGTCGGGCCACCCTGGTCCAGCGAGGAGGCGCAGGCCACCAGGCCGTAACGGGAAACGGTGCCGTAGGTCGGCTTCACACCGACGGTGTTGGTCAGCGCGGCGGGCTGGCGGATGGAGCCACCCGTGTCCGTACCGATAGCCAGCGGAGCCATGCCGGCGGCCAGCGCCGCCGACGAGCCACCGCCGGAGCCGCCTGGCGTGCGCTCCAGGTCGTAGGGATTCTTCGTGGGGCCGTAGGCGGAGTTCTCGGTGGAGGAGCCCATGGCGAACTCGTCCATGTTCGTCTTGCCTAGGATCGGGATGCCGGCGGCGCGCAGACGCATGGTGACGGTCGCGTCGTAGGGGCTCATGTAGCCTTCCAGCATCTTGGAGGCACACGTGGTCGGCGCGTCGGTGGTGGTGAAGACGTCCTTCAGCGCCAGCGGCACGCCGGCCAGCTTGCTGGTCGGCTGGTCACCGGCGGCCAGTGCGTCGTCAACGTTGGAGGCCGCCGCCAGCGCCTCATCGGCGCCGACGTGCAGGAATGCGTGGATATCGCTGTCGATCTCACCGATGCGATCCAGGTGGGCCTGGGTAACTTCCTGGGAGCTGATCTCGCGCGCGTGGATCTTCTCCGCCAGTTCCGCGGCGGTCCAGGTGGTGTAGTCCGAGTCGTCCCGGGAACCGACGATGTACTTGTTCTCAGCCATGAGTGTTCCTACAGTTCCTTCGTTCTTTAAGTTCTTTAAACTCTTTGATTCTTTAAAGCTTAAGTCTTTGACGCTTATCTTTAGCCTTTGTGACGCCACCCGCCGCAACTGTGCCGAAGCCCCAGCGACACTACCGACGGCCTTACCCTGTGGTGCCCGTCAGCGACCAGCAGTGCCTGTAGGCGCCCAGCGGTGTCTGCCGGCGCCCGCCAGCTGCTCCGTCGAGGTGGTTCGTTTGGTGCCGGCCTAGTCCGCGAGGATCTGCGGCACCTCGAAGCGCTGCTCGCTCTGCTTCGGCGCCTGGTTCAGGGCCTGCTCTGCGGTGAGGCTCGGGACGACCACATCTTCACGCATCACGGCTACGTCGCCGTCAACGTTCTGAGTGGGGTGGCTCAGCGGCTCGACACCTTCGGTGTCTACCTTCCTGATCGCGGCCACGTGATCGACGATCCCGTCGATCTGAGCTGCGTATTCATCCAATTCCTGCTCCCCCAGGTCCAGGCGAGCCAGGCGGGCCAGGTGGGCAACATCTTCGCGCGAAATCTCAGACATGGGTTCTACTCTAGCCAAGGCAAGTAACCCCCGTGGACTTCAGGTGGCGCTAGTATCGGTGCCATGTCTTTCCTTATGCGTGTGCGTATGCCCGATACCCCCGGCTCCCTTGGTCTGCTGGCCATGGCGCTGGGAACTGTCGGCGGTGACATTCGCGGTGTGGATATCGTCGGCCGGGCGGAACAGGATGAGCCCGACTTTGTCATGGACGACATTGTCGTCTCCCTGCCGTCTGGGCATCTGCCCGACAGCCTGATCACGGCCACACAGGAGCTCGACGGTTTCTACGTCGACTCGATTCGCCCCTTCACAGGTTCTATCGACCGACGTGGCCAGATTCAGATGCTGTCCGGGGTGGCGGAGAAGCGGCGTCACAAAGAAAAGGCGCTAGAGATCATGATGCAGGACCTGCCGCGCTCCATGACGGCAGGCTGGGCGGTCGTGCTGGATACGTTGCCGCGGACTCACCGGGTGGCGGCTTCCCCTGCCGCGCCGGAAGACAACGGGAAGGAGCTGGATCACCCGCCGCTGGACGAGGCGCGCGTGCTGAACCCAGAGCGCGAGGATTGGATTCCCGAGAACTGGGTGGTGATGGATTCTGCGCTGGCGGGCACCCCGATCGAGGGCACGAGCCTGCTGCTGATTATTGGGCGCCCGGGTGGGCCGGACTTCCTGCTCAGTGAAGTTGAGCATTTGCGCCAGCTCGGCTCGATCTTCGGCGCGTTCTTCAGCTAGCGCTAGCGCTGCGTTATGCCGCGCGCCAGTGTGCTGTAGCTCCGCGGTCAGCGTTCCGGCGCCCGCGAACCGCTGCCCCGCGCGCTCGGCGCCCGTCCGCTTTTCGGCGCCTATTACTCGGCGCTGATGAAGAAGTCGTAGGCCGGGCTGTCCGTCACGTCCGTGGCGTGATAGCCGAGCTGCTGCAGGTGCTCCTGGAACTCTGCGTCGCCGGAGACGTCCTCGAACGCCGCCAGCACGCGGCCGTGGTCCATGCCGAAGCTGCGGTAGTGGAAACCGGTGATGTTCCAGCGGGTTCCCAGGACTTCCAGGAAGTGCAGCAGGGCTCCCGGGTTTTCGGGGAACTCGAAGCTGTAGGCGGTTTCATCGACGTGCTGGCCGGGGGTGCCGCCGATCATGTAGCGGACGTGTTCCTTGGCCACGTCGTCGTCAGACAGGTCGACCACGCCGTAGCCTGCCTCGTGGAGGTCTTCGGCGATGGCCTTGCGCTCGTCTTCGCCGTTCTTGAGCTTGACGCCCACGAAAATGCGGGCGGGCTTTTCCCCGTCGCGCTGGCCGACTCGGTAGCTGAATTCTGTGACGGCACGGTGGCCGAGGATTTTGCAGAACTCGAGGAAGGCTCCCTCGCGTTCGGGGATGCTCACGCCGAAGATGCCTTCGCCGCCCTCGCCGATTTCCGCGCGTTCGGAGACGTAGCGCAGGGAGTGGAAGTTCACGTTCGCGCCGGAGAGGACGTGTGCAAGGGTTTCCCCTTCGACCTGGTGGGTGGCGGCGTAACGCTTCAGGCCTGCCAGGGCGACGGCGCCGGCTGGCTCGGCGATGGCGCGAGTGTCGTCGAAGATGTCCTTGATGGCAGCGCTGATCTCATCCGAGCTGACCGTGATGACGTCGTCGAGGTATTCGCGGCACACTCGGAAGGTTTCGCTGCCGATCTGCTTGACGGCCACGCCTTCTGCGAAGAGGCTGACGTGATCGAGAGCCACGGGGTGTCCGGCGGCTAGCGCATGGGTGAGGCAGGCGGATTCTTCGGGCTCCACGCCGATGACCTGGATGTTGGGGTCTAGTTCTTTGAGAAGCACGGAGATTCCGGCGGCCAGTCCGCCGCCGCCGACCTGCACGAAGACGCGGTCGACGTCGGGGCGGGATTGGAAGATTTCCAGCCCGGCGGTGCCTTGGCCGGCGATGACGGCTTCGTCGTCGAAGGGTGCGACCCAGACCATGCCTTCTACTTCGGATAGTTCCATGGCCTTGGCTTTGGCTTCGTCGAAGTTCGCGCCGTGCAGCAGCACTTCCCCGCCGAAGCTGCGGACGGCATCGATTTTGATGCTGGGGGTCACTTCCGGCATGACGATGACGGTGCGGATGCCGAGTTCCGTGCCGGAGAGCGCTACGCCCTGGGCGTGGTTGCCGGCGGAGGCGGCGACGACTCCGCGGGCGCGCTCTTCGTCCGTGAGCTGGGACATGCGGTTGAATGCACCGCGGATCTTGAAGCTGTGCACGGGCTGCAGGTCTTCGCGCTTGACCAACACTTCGTTGCCGATGCGCTTGGACAGCGTTTCCATGTTCTCGAGTGGCGTGTTCGTGGCCACGCGGTAGACGGGGGCAGAGACGATCTTCTTCAGATACTCTGCGCCGGAGATGGCCTCCGTGCCTGCGGTGGAATCAGCACCGGCGGTGGCTCCTGCACCAAACGTGGTTCCAGCACCGGCGGTGGTTGCAGCTGCGGTGGTCTCCGTGCCGGCGTTTTCTTCCGTGTTTGGGACTTGCCCTGCCGGGGCGTTTTCCTCGCTTACGGGACGTGAAGCTTCATGTGACATGCGCTTCAGTATAGCCCTGCCGGTGATCCCTCTTACGCGGCAGTCCCCTGCTGCCGCGCCGGACACGGACAGCGGTCGGACATGCCCAGCGCCCACTGCGCGCTTGCCCGAGCCGCGGTCCCGCCACCTACCCTGGCTGCGGTCTCCGCCGCCCGGCGGCCACCGTCAGCGGTCGGACATGCCCAGCGCCCACTGCGCGCTTGCCCGGGCTGCAATCTCCGCAAACCGCCCGTCGCCAGGCTATTGCTGACGGTAGTCGTCTAGGTTGACCTGCGGGGTTGGCTGCAGGTGTGCCGTGGCCGGGTTCTTCACCGACGGGTATTTGAGGTCGACGTTGTGGTCGTCCCCGGCATCCACGTACGGATCTTCACCGTTCAGCACGCGCTTGACCTGCTCCTTGTCGACGGTGTGTGTCCACTTGCCGACCAGCAGGGTGGCCACGGCGTTGCCGGAGAAGTTGGTCAGCGCACGAGCTTCGGACATGAAGCGGTCGATGCCGACGATGATGTCCACGCCGCCCAGCAGCTCCGGGCGATGGGACTGTAGGCCGGCTGCCAGCGTGGCGATGCCTGCGCCGGACACGCCCGCCGCTCCCTTGGAGGCGATGATCATGAACACCAGCAGGCTGATCTGGTCGCCAAGTCCCATGTGGACGTTCATGGCGTCCGAGATGAAGATGGCGGCCATCGTCAGGTAAATGGCAGTGCCGTCCAGGTTGAAGGAGTAGCCCGTCGGCACGACGATGCCGACCGTGGACTTGTCCAC
>NZ_CALLDG010000187.1 GCF_937999985.1 uncultured Corynebacterium sp. | reverse complement strand
GGCGACTACACCAAGCAAAAGGCCACGTGGGCGCGCCAGGAGATCCAGCCGGGCACTAAGCTCAGCAAGCCTAAGCCGCTGTTCCCGAAGCTCGACCCGGAGCTGGCGGAGACCGGCCCGGAGTGGGCGCCGGTGCAGAAGTAGCGGGCTAGTCCGCGCGGCGCAGGCCGGTGATGGGCGAGAGTACCTCGTGGACGGACTCGACTCCGTGCCAGGGGAAGGCCTCCCAACCGCGGCGCTTAGCAGCA
Source organism: uncultured Corynebacterium sp. (assembly GCF_937999985.1). GTDB lineage: Bacteria > Actinomycetota > Actinomycetes > Mycobacteriales > Mycobacteriaceae > Corynebacterium. The sequence continues at coordinate 1,354 of NZ_CALLDG010000187.1, read as the reverse complement.
TCCAGGTTGGCCTGGCGGTCGTCGAAGTAGAGCAGGGAAGCGTACTCGTGGCCGGCGGCTGCCGCGGCCTGCTCGAAGCGGCGGAATGCGCCCTGGTGGGGCTTGGTGAAGCGCAGGTCGGGGGAGAAGCAGGTGACGGCCGCACCACTCGTCCAATCCTGATCCATCACGGCCTCCATGACCGGGCGCGGCGCGTTGCTGAAGATGCCCCACGGCTGGTCGATAGCGTTCAGGTGGTTCAGCAGGTTCAGCACGGAAGTGTTCACGGTGGAGCACAGGCGCGTGTCGGTCTCCAGCAGCTCCGCGATCAGCTCCTCGGTGGGCTGCACGCCGGCGGCGCGGCAGAGGGTGGTGAAGTAGTCGTTCGGCCCCATCGACAGGCTGTAGCTTTCGCGGTAGCGACCGTAGGCTGCCTCGAAGCTAAACGGGTCGGTGATGATGGTGGGGACACTGGTCTGGCTGCCGTTGTTGGAGCGAGACTGAATGTTGGCGTGGCGGATCATTACGGTGGTGAGTTCGCGCAGGGTGTGGCGGCGCTGGACCAGTACGCCGCCCAGGTCGAAGACGATCAAGTGTTCCATGGTGTTGGTGCCTGCCTTTGCAGTAGCTATGTAGTGGGAGGTTGCTGGTCTAGTAGGGTTTGTAGCTAGTGTGCCGCGCCTGCGTGACTAGAAAGTGGCGCAGACGCGAAGCTAAAACGAACCGGGGGTGAACAAAATGTCGAAGGTGGCCAGTGCGGCCAGTGCGACCCGCCGAGTGCCCTCTGCGGTGGCGCTTATCGCCGCTCTCGCGGTGCTGCTGACCAGCTCCAACCTGCGCAGCCCCGTCAGCGCCTTCCCGCCTATCGCCGACGAAGTGCGCACCGGCCTCGGCGCCTCCGATCTTTTCATCGGGCTGGTCGGCATGGCACCTACGGCCATGTTCGCCGTCGCGGCCGTTCTTTCCAGCCCCTTAGCCAAAGCGCTATCCTTCCGCGCGGTCATTAGCACCGCCATGGTGCTGGCCACCGCTGGGTTCGGCCTGCGCACTGCGGCGTCCAATGAGTTGCTGTTCCTCGCCGGGACGATGATCGGCCTGGTCGGGGTGGGTATCACCAACACCCTGCTGCCTGCTGTTATTAAGGACTACTTCCCGTTCAAACTCACGGTCATGTCGATCGCCTACATGGCGGTCGGCCAGGTCAGCATGGCCACCGCATCGGTGGTGTCCGTGCCGCTGGCCGAGCTCGGCGGATGGCGCGTGGCGATTGGAGTCTGGGCGATCCCGCCGCTGTTGGCACTGCTGTGCTGGGGAGTTCTCGTGTTCTCGGTGACTCCGGGAACCGCGGCCCAGCGCGGCAGCGAGATGTTGCGAC
>NZ_CALLDG010000186.1 GCF_937999985.1 uncultured Corynebacterium sp. | reverse complement strand
GGCTGCACCGAAACCACCGGCGCGCAGCGTTGCCCGGCGGCGCACAACTCGGCGGCACAGAACCCGGCGGCGCGCTACTTGAAGGACACGTACTCCGGAAGGTCGGCCGGCTTTTCCAGCGGCTGCTTCTTCGGGTTCATGTCCAGCCCCAGCTCCTTGGCGAAGACAAGGCGGGTGGACTTGTAGACGCGCTCGTCGGCCTCGTCCAGCTCGAATACGCGGGCGCCGCGCAGGGTGTGCATGGACCAGGTGCCGTCATTAAGCCCGTAGGGGCCGAAGCCGGTGCCCGGGCAGTAGCCCAGCTCTACCCCGAAGTAGTTGCCGTTGAAGGTATTGATGTGGTCGTGGCCGCAGTAGATACCCAGGACGTCGCCTCGCTCGCGGACGGCGGAGTAGATGCCGGGGTTGAAGGCGCCGACGTAGACGTCCTCGTTCTTCACGCCATCGATGCCGTGGCGCTTCTTGGCTTGGCCGTGCTTGATGAGGTCGTTGTTGTACGGGCCGCCGAACCACATGTCACGGTGCTCGTAGGTCGGGATGTGGAAGTACATCAGGCCAGGGATCTTCTTGCCGTAGCGCTCTTCGTATCCCCGGGAGGTATCGCGGTACCACTGGATCTGGTCGCTGTGGATGTAGTCGTAGCCGGGGATCTCCTTGGTCTCCTGCCCTGCCAGCTCCTCGCCGATGTAGTTACCGGAATCCAGAAGCCAGATGGCGAATGCCGGATCCGGGTTTGCGTTGCCCTGAACCAGCAGCGAAACATTGGATTCACCGTGGATCGGGTCGTCCGCGACGTTGAGGTTGTACTTGTACTTGCGCACGAAGTTCAGCAGCGCGATCTCGTCGGCTTGGGTGCCGTCCTCCATGGAGTCTTCGTCGTGGTTGCCGAAGGTGATGGCCCATGGGATCTGGCGGGATTCCATCGGCAGCACCACGTTGTTCATTGCCTGAAAGGCCTGTTCGGTGGTCTTGGGGCCAGAGGAGATCACGTCACCGTTGATCAGCGCGAAGTCCGGCTTCTCCTGGTCCAACACCTTGCCCATGAACTCGATGGTGCGGCGATCAGTGAGGTGATCGTCTTGAGTGTCGTTGAATTGGACGATCTTGAACTTGCCGTCGCCGTTGAACTTCAGTGGCATGTCTGCGCCGCCGTTGTTGTCGCCGCCGTTGCCGTCGTTACCGTTACCGCCGTTTCCGCGCCCCGGGCCGAAGCTGGAGCCGGCCAGCGAGCCTGCCGACGAGTTCCACGCCTGTGCCTGTGCTGCCGGTGCAAGTGCAGCGGTGACGCCCAACGCTCCAGTTCCCGCCAGGAAGTTACGGCGGTTCATATTAAACTGCTTGGACTTTTTCCGGCCTTCCGGCTGCTGCGAGTTCGAAGACGATGTGTAAGACAAGGTGAGGGTGCTCCTTTTTCTGCGAGAATTGAACCACTACAAGCTATCGCTAGCAGGTAAGCGCAAGGTTTCCTGAAAATGAATTCATAACAACTTCACGTTTTTCCGCTCCACCGCTTGGACTCTCCGCTTGACCTTGCCACTTGACCTTGCCGTTGCGGCAACCGAAAGGATGTAGCCCATGACCGAATACACGATTGGTGATGCTGCAGATTTTTTGGGTGTGACGCCCAAAGCTCTGCGCCACTGGGATTCCATTGGGCTACTCAGCCCACAGTGGCGCACCTTGGGCGATTACCGCCTCTATACCGAGGAAGATCTGCGCATCGGCGCGGCCATTGTGCTGTACCGGAACATGGGCTTCAAGCTGGCGGAGATCCCCGACCTGATTGAAGCGCCTTCCGACGCTGCCCTTGACCGCGCTCTCCGCTCCCACCGGGAAGCCTTGGCGCGCAAGCGCGACGAGGTGGAGAGCCAATTGCGTGCGGTCGAGGATTTGATAACAACAACCCGAGCGGAAGGACACACCATGGAACAAATGGACAAGATCAAGCAGTACTTCGGCGAGAAGATGCCGGTTTACCAGGAGGAAGCTCGAGAACGTTGGGGCGATTCCCCGGAATACCAGCAGTCTCAAGAAAAGCTGGCCTCTATGACTGATGGCGACTTCCAGGAGGTTAAGGCCAACCACGACCGCTTCGTGGCGGATCTGGTGGCTGCCCGAGATGGTGGCGTCGCCCCCGATAGCGAGGAAGCACAAGCCCTCGTGGAGCGGCACCGCGCCACGATTAACCAGTGGTACGAGGTTACGACCTCGCGGCAGCTGATTCTGGCACAGATGTACGTGGACGACGAGCGTTTTGCCGAGGCGTACCAGGGAGCACAGGATTACCTGCTTTCGCTGGTGGAACACCGTGCCAACCAGGAGGGAATCACTAATCCCAGCTGGGATGACTAGCCGGGAGAACCAACAGAAATTGGTTCTGTGATGTTTCCTGGGCGGGCCTGCCTAAGCCCAGGCCTTCCAATCAACCTTAAACGACACAAAAACCACGCTATTTCAAATAGCGCTCAGCCTAAACAGCACCTACCGGCAAATAGGTTTTCTATCTACATCTATAGGGAGTACGCTTGTAGCTACCATAAAAGAGTTTCCCAGTCTTTCCAGTCTAGATTTTTGAGAAGTCTCGTCATACCCCATAAGAGGAACCACCTCCCCGACGCACTGTGGATTCTTTAAGTCCACAGGCAATACAGCTTGTTTGTTTTCAAAGCGATCTGGACGAACAACCAGATAGGCTATATCTTTATCGAAAGTTACGGAGACTGGCGAAGGGCCTTTAACATCAAGCGTTTCTCTGTATTTGATACTTCCTGTTCGGATATCGACAGCAGTTAACGCATTATCTTTATCTAAGGAATACAGAGTACCTTGAATAACCTTAGAGAACCTTGCCATTGCAGGCGGCGGGATTTCCGGAAGATCAACCTTGCTCTCAACTTCTGTCTTTTCACCTAGACTTTTCAAAAGAAGCGACACTGGCTTTCCGTCGTTATCTTCACTGATGATTATATGGGAAGACGAGTCGCATGCTAGCTGATTCTCGTGACCTGGCTCGTATTGAAAGTCCCAAATAATATCGGAAGTCTCAATTTCTCCGCCAGGAGTCCAGGTAACTATTTGTGCCACACCCTTACCGTCTATAGCTTCCTTATTCCAAGGAAAGAATTCAATCCATTTTATGGTTCCATTATTGCAGGCCGTAAGCGCGCTTAGGTAATTCTCGCGGTCTATACTCCGCGCCCCATCTGAACTCACTGCGACCACTTTTCTAGAATTGGAAGAGGTGGAGTCGCCCGTATTGAATAAGAAAACTCCATGCATATAGTTACGTGAATTTGCTGAAGCACTTTGCGTACCTGTACCTAGTCCAGGCACCGGGAAGCTTCTTTTTTCGTGGAGATCTTGATCTACTAGGATGATTGAATCCTTATCGGGAGAGGCGAAGCCATTACCTACCCTAAGGAGCGATGGGAAATATACGGGCACTGTGGAGTAATATACGCCACCTTCACCTGATTCCGAAGTCCAGAAAATATTGTTTCTATCGGTTGGCGTCAGAGGTCCGTTTGTTTCGGTTGAAATTCCTATGTATTGAGCTTCTTCTGATCCAGATTCCGTGATTTTTGGGGTCGCTGGAATATATTTCCACAACATAAACGACCCCGCCACTAAGATTAGTGTCAGTAGGATCAGAATAGCGTTACGCTTACTCATTAGCTGAACGCTCTTGTTCTGTGCGAGAGAAGGATGTCCATAGGGTATACCCCTGCCTGATATCGCTCGTAGGGGTATCTTTCGCCTATGTCTAAGCCGCCACCTGAGGCATGCTTATAAGCAGCCCAAACGAGTTGAGAACAATTATATGAGTCTCTGTCTAGATACCCTATCCTCGTGAGTGCAAAGTTTTTGTTATAACCCTTTCCAATTTTACCCTCGGCCCAGCTAGCAGCCTTATTTCTAGTAGCATTGTCTGTTTTGACAGAAAGGTAAGTAGGCTGGCAGACACCTAATCGTTCCCCACCTCGCAATAGCTGCACTCCTTGACCGGGTCCCACCGCTTCGACGGTAGACACTCTCCGCGGATCAGCATTTCCTTGGCTTACGAAAATTCCATTGTGTCCATGGTTAATCACTTTAGCCCTTACTGCTTTTGAGTAGAAAACATCACCCCGATTAGTTCGCTCGTTTCCTGGCGCTTTGAAATCGGCCTCATCACAACCTGTTCCAGGAACCGACGCGCGATTTGTTGCGTAGGGATTCGTCTGGGACGGAACTGGGCTGTATCCGAAGGCTGTGAACTCTAGAGACTCTTTGGCACGCTGGTAAGCATCTTCAAACCCTTCGTGCAAAGGAATCTGGTGACGGCGAAAGTCTTCACTGAGTTGTGTGTATAGTTCGTCCGTCTCTTTTTCGCTCAGATCCAGAGCTTCGGCGAGCTCAGGAATGGGTGTTTCGTATCCAGACAAGCTCCCCCGTTGGAAGTGCTGGGTGATTCTGAATGTATCGTCGTCCTTTGGGTCCCCGACAGGGTACCCGCTCGCTCCTCTCTCATACCCCTGCCTGGCCCATTTGTCCAGGATTGACCCTCTGACACTATGTGCTCCGTGTTGTGGGTGCCAGTACATCATTCCACCAGTAAACCGATTAAATCGGCCAACTCCATCCGGTGTGGCGGTTTCATCAGTTATTGGATAGCCCAACACCCCCTTTTCCGCCCCAATGGACATCCACTTGTCGTAGATTGCGCCTTTGATAGTTCCAAGTCCAGCAAGAGACCCGTAGATGTGCCCTTTCGAGAAAGACTGCTTACGACCGATGCCGTCCGGCAAAGCTATCTCATCAGTGGTGGGGTACCCCAGTGCGCCGCGTTCCCAACCCGTGCGATCCCATGCGATTGAAAAGTGTGTCGTCACTGGGTGTGCACCAAAGCTAGGATGCCAGTAAATAAAACCATTGATGAATTCGTTCCGACGCCCCACACCATCTGGAAGTCCGAGTTCATTAGACTTTGGCCACGTTAGAAAACTGTTCGGTCCCCCCATCGAATCGTATTTTTTACGGATTTCGCCGCAAACCTTAAAGGTGGACGGCCAGTAGGTTCGACAATTCGTCGGTGCAACCGTTGCGAAAGCCTGCAGCTCGGCACCACGCGCAGTAGCTTGCTCTTGAGCTTCCTGGATCTCAGCTAGATCGGCTTCCTCTTTTGTGAAACCAGCAGGCACAGTTTCTCGGTCTGAGCGCATCTGTCCTGGGATGACCATGCTCTTCGGGTTTTCGGTCGGCTCCCAGTCGGCGCCAGCATCATTATCTACCGTGTTATCGTCAAACCCTGGCTCGGTCGGCTCAAGCCCCTGACGATCCGGTGCAACATAGTTGGCATTATTGCTCTCCGTATCGGAAAGAACCTCAGGGGTTTGTTGAGCCGCTGCGGGAGAGGTGATGGTGAAAACCAACAAAAAACTTGCTAGAAAGTTCGTCGTCGATTGTGTGAGGCGCGTCCACTTGTTAGCAGCTGTTCCGTTTCCACTTAAACTCCCTGGGGAGCGCTGTTTATACTTTTCCATCATGACTTCCATTCAATGTCAACGTTTAGAAAGGAAATACCCATTTCACTACTATTGTAGCAAAAAGTATTCTTTAGATGGCGCCCCGGGTTTTTGCCTCCCCTAGGCTTTCACCCTAGTTTCTATTCTTTGCCGTAACAGCTTCTGCTTCCAAAATTCGGCTTCAAGATCAGCCATAGTTCGATAACTCAAGCCCTGGCGGAAGAACTAAACCCG
>NZ_CALLDG010000185.1 GCF_937999985.1 uncultured Corynebacterium sp. | reverse complement strand
GGGTGGGGTTCGGGTTCACGGCGCAGTCCCCGAATGCCCACAGCACGCCGTCCATGACCATCAGGAAGATGGAGCTGACCACCGACGCACCCGGTGCAGTCTTGATGATCTGGAACGAGGGCTTAATGGTGTGCGCGGTCGTGTGAGCCGCGCCGGAGACCATGCCGTCGGCGATCCCCTTGTGGACCATCATCGTTGCGTAGTAGCTGATGTCCTGCATGGTCTCGCGCGCCTGCTCCAGGGTGATGCCCTTGTGCTTGCGCAGCTCGGCGAACTCGGCGGCGAACTCCTCCAGCTGGTTGCCCTCGCTCGGGTCGGTCAGCGTGGCACTGGAAAGGTCCAGCCCCAGCTCCTTGGCGCGGCGGGCGATGTCGTCCGGGCTGCCCAGGATGGTCAGCTGGCACACCTTGGCACGCAGCAGCTGGTCGGCAGCGGTGAGGATGCGGTCGTCCTCGCCTTCCGGCAGCACGATGTGAGCGTTCTTCTCGCGGGCCTTGATCAGCAGGTTGCGCTCGAACAGCTCGGGGCCGATCACGGGCTCCTTCGCAGCGCTCGCCCCCGCGGCACTCCCAGCCCCGCCAGCCCCCGCACCAGCATCAGTCCCGCCGGCTGCTGCCTGCGCGATGCCTTCCAGCGCGATGTGGCGAATCGCCTGCCCTTCTGCCTCCACGGCGTTGGCTGCGGCGGCAGCTGCGGAGGCGCTGGCGTCAATAAAAGAAATACCGGCGGGCTTGCGACCAGAGCGCACCAGCTGTCCGGAGGCCAACTGCAGCGCCGTGGCGTCGGCTGGGCTTCCCGCGAGCAGGTAGTGGGATGCGCCCGCGGCGGCCGCGAGGCGCGAGTCAAAGGTGATCTCGCCGGTGCCGAGCAGCACGGCGCCCGCTCCAGCTCCGGCACCTGCGCCGGCCTTAGCGTCGTAGGCCGCGTCGAGGGCGGCGGCGAAGTCGGGCGCGGAGGGGCGGATGGTGTCGAAGATGTCGACTGCCTCTGCCTCCCCTAGTGCGTCCAAAATGTCGGAGCGGCGCGCGGCGGCGCTCGCTATCGGTGAGACGACGGCGTTCGTGCCAGTTCCTTGGGGCGCGATAGACGACGCGATAGACACAGCTCACATACCTTCCTCAATGGAGTTTCACTTCACTTCCATTGTGCCTTGGCAACCCCGCACTAGCGAGGCGCGGGGAAGGGGCGCCCTCGCTTTACCCCCTGGCGCGCTCTTTCTCGCGCTGTTGCACTTTCGTTCTTTCTTCTTCGTAGTGACGCCCACTTGCCCGCCCCTCGATGACCTCCGCGTCGCTTGCCGCGGTGGCCTGCTGGGAGTTCTCCGGTGCATCGTCGCCGGTCAGAGAGCGTTCCAACAGGGAGCGCTTGCGCACGACGACGAGGGCGACGATCACGGCCAGGCCGATCAGGATGACGGCGACCACGCCGAGGAAGCCGAAATAGTTCACCAGGCGGCTGGAGTTCAGCAGCATCAGCAAACCGCCGACCACGCCGCCAAGTACTTCTGGCTTCATAATGGTTACGATCCACGCGGCGATCGGGGCAGCGATGGCTCCGCCGACCAGCAGGCCGACGACTGGCTGCCAGTTTTCCGCCAATTCCGAGCCCATGCCTGCAACGAAGCCGGCGGTGGCGGATACGGCAACCAAGAACTCGGCGGTGTTTACCGTGCCGATGATGCGGCGCGGCTCGGCCTTGCCCACGCTCATCAGAGTGGAGGTGGTTACAGGCCCCCAGCCGCCACCGCCGGAGGCATCCAGGAAGCCACCGGCCAGGCCCAGGCCTGCCAGGCCGAAGCGGGAGCGGCGGGTGGTGGATACCGGCTGAGTGTCTTCATCCTTCTTCCACGGCACGGCCACGCTACGCACCAGTACGTAGGCGCCGAGGAGCACTAGCAGGGTGGACACAACTGGCTCGGCTGCCTCAGTGGAGAGGTTACTGAGCACGTAGGCGCCCGTAAACGAACCGATGGCGCCCGGCACGCCGAGGGCCAGGACGGTCGGCCAGTGGACGTTCTTCAGCCGCCAGTGGGATAGGCCGGAGAACAGCGTGGTGCCGACCTCCGCCAGGTGAACGGCGGCGGAAGCGTGGGCGGGGCCCAAGCCGGAGAAAATCAGCAGAGTGGTTGCGGTGATGCCGAATGCCATGCCCAGCGCGCCGTCGACCAACTGGGCGACCACGCCGACGAGGGCAAAAATCAAGATCTTCATGAGGGGTTAGTCCTTGCTGTCTGTGAGGGGTTATCCGTGAGGGAAAACGTGTTGTGAGGGGCTAGAAGGGCTAGTGCGCTTGTTACAGGGCGCGACAGGCGCGGTTGATGACGACCGGGGCTACCGCGTCACCGAGGTGGCGCGTACACTTCCGGCCGTTTGGCATTCGGATCTTGGCCTTGTCCCACAGCAGGCCGGGGCTGACGAACAGCGGGACGGTGACGGTGCGTTCGTCTGCGAATTCCAGCAGCGCCTCCGTGTCTCGGCCCGGGTTGTCCCCGGTGGCGACGAAGGCGCGGGCGCTGCGCATGTTCAGGCGGGCGCCAACGCGGCCGGCGAACTCGGCGACGGCCTCGTTCGCGCCCGGCTGGCTGGAGCCCACGGAGTACAGCGCTAACTTGTCGATGCTGCTGTCTGTGGCATTCGCGGCGCTAGCGCTTGCACTGTCCGTGGCGACACTGCCAGCGAGGTACTGGGCCGTGAAGTCGGCGACCAGCTCCTCCATATCTGCGCCGGTTCCCAACCCGTCAGTGAGGTGGAGGGTCAGGCCGGCGGACGAGGTGGCGTCAATAGACTCAACGGCCTCGGCGATCGCGGCGGGAACGTCGTAGCGAGCGTGGAAAGCCTGCGTGAACAGCAAAGGAACTACTACCGCCTCCGTGTAGCCCGCCGCGACGACGCGGTGGGCGACCGTCGTGAGGGTGGCGGGGTGGAAGTCCAGGAAGGCGGCGAAGGCCGGCAGCCCAGTGCTTTCGGAAATGCGCTCGGTGATCTCAAAGACCGCCTGGTCCGCCTGCGGGTGGCGGGATCCATGGGCCAAGCAGATGATGGGTGCCGGCCGGGTCATGTTAGTTCACCAAGCCTGCGGTCAGGGTGTCGCCACTACCGGGGTTAATCAGCAGCAGCGAACCAACGCGGCCACCACGGCGGTAGGTTTCGACGGGCAGCGGCTCGGCCACCGTCACGCGCACCTCCGCGATGTCGTTGAGCGCCAGCTCGTCGGCGCCACCATGGGCGATCTCCTCCTCGCTGCGGTTGCGGCCCGAGATGTCCACGCGGCGGATGACCTCGTCCACGCGGCCGCGCACCAGCGCGGTGCCGTAGCGCACCAGCACATTGCTGCGCAGGCGCACCGGGGACTCGGACAAGTGGAAGACCGTCGCGGTGAAGGACTGCTGCGGCTCCGGCAGATCCAGTGCGGCGATGATGTCCCCGCGGGACAAGTCGATGTCGCGGTCCAGGCGCAGGGAGACTGACTCGCCGCGGGCGGCGGTCTGCTGCTCCCCTGCCGGGCCGTCGATGCCCTCGATGATCGCCTCGCGACCATCGGCCAGCACCTTATCGCCGACGGACACCTTGCCCGCGGTGATACGGCCTGCGTAGCCGCGGTAATCGGTGGCGTGGTCGCGGATGACGATCTGGATCGGGAAGCGCAGTCCGCGCTCCACGTCGGCGGTGTTCTTCGCCGGCTCGGTGGTCTCCAGGATCTCCAGTACAGACGGGCCCGTGTACCAGGGGGTGTTCTGGCTGCGCTCGACGACATTGTCACCTAGCAGCGCGGAGGTCGGGATCACGTCGACATGGGCCAGGCCCAGCTCGGAGACTAGTGCGTCCACGTCGGCCTTCACGTCGTTGAAGACCTGCTCGCTGAAATCGACCGCGTCGATCTTATTGACGGCCACGATGACGTGGGAGATCTTCATCATCGCCGCCACGGTCAGGTGGCGACGGGTCTGCTCGATCACGCCGTTGCGGGCGTCAACCAGAACAATAACCAGCTCCGAGGTGGACAGGCCCGTGACGGTGTTGCGCGTGTACTGCACGTGCCCCGGGGTATCAGCCAGGATAAAGCTGCGCTTATCGGTAGCGAAGTAACGGTAGGCCACATCGATGGTGATGCCCTGCTCGCGCTCGGCGCGCAGGCCATCGACCAGCAGCGACAGGTCCGGGTTCTCCAGGCCCTTGGCGTTGGAGACGCGCTCTACGGACTCATACTGGTCGGCCAGGATGGACTTCGTATCGTGCAGCAGGCGGCCCACAAAGGTGGACTTGCCGTCGTCGACGGAGCCGGCGGTGCACAGGCGGAGGGTCGGCAGGTTGGTGGACATCAGAAGTAACCTTCCTTCTTGCGATCCTCCATGGAGGACTCACTGAGCTTGTCGTCGGCACGGGTGGCGCCGCGCTCGGTGGTGGTGGACTGGCGGATTTCGTCGATCACGTCCTCGATGGTCGTGGCGGTGGAAAGGACGGCGCCGGTGCAGCTCATGTCGCCAACGGTGCGGTAGCGCACGGTCTTCTCGACCAGCTCCTCTCCTTTCTTCGGGCCACCCCACTCGCCCGGGGTCAGCCACATGCCGTTGCGGTTGAAGACCTCGCGCTGGTGGGAGTAGTAGATCGCCGGGACCTCGACGTTGCGGTCGCGGATGTAGTCCCACACGTCGGCCTCGGTCCAGTTGGAGATCGGGAACACGCGGATGTTCTCGCCCACCTGGTGGCGGCCGTTGTAAAGGCCCCACAGCTCGGGACGCTGGCGGCGCGGGTTCCAGCCGCCGAAGCTATCGCGCACGGAGAACACGCGCTCCTTGGCGCGGGCCTTCTCCTCGTCGCGGCGGGCGCCGCCCAGCACCGCGTCGTAGCCGCGGTTCTGGATGGTCTCCACCAGCGGCACGGTCTGCAGCGGGTTGCGGGTGCCGTCCGGGCGCTCCTGAATGGCGCCGCTGTCGATCCAGTCCTGGACGGCAGCGACGTGCAGGGTCACCTTCGGATCCGCGGCGATCTTGTCGCGGAACTCGATGACCTCCGGGAAGTTGTGGCCGGTATCCACGTGCACCAGCTCGAAGGGAACCGGTGCGGGGTGGAAGGCGCGCTTCGCCAGCTCCAGGACCACGACGGAATCCTTGCCGCCGGAAAACAGCAGCGCGGGGCGGTCGAACTGGCCTGCTACTTCGCGCAGGATCTCGATTGCTTCCGCCTCGAGGCTCGCCAGGTGCGGTGAAAGGGCGGTGGTGTTTTCATTGCTCATGTGTGAAGTCCGCATTCTGTCTTGTTGGAGCCGGCCCAGCGGCCGGATCGGGGGTCCTGTCCTTCGGCAACCGGCAGGGTGCAGGTTTCGCAGCCGATCGACGGGTAGCCCTGCTTGGTCAGGGGGTTGATGATCAGGTCGTGGTCGTTGATGTACGCCTCCACGTCCTCGTCGCTCCAGGCGACGATGGGGTTGATCTTCAGCCGGCCGGTGCGGTCCACGTCCAGCACCGGAGTGTTGGCGCGCAGGGCGTTGTCTACGCGACGCACGCCGGTGATCCAGGCGTTGAAGGGGTTCAGCATCCGCGCCAGCGGCTCGACTTTGCGCATGCGGCAGCAGGCGGTGTTGTCGCGGGAGTACAGGCGCGGGCCGTAGACCTTGTCCTGCTCCTCGCGGCTGAGGACCGGGGTGATGTTTTCCAGCGGCAGGTTGTAGCGCTGCTGGACCTTGTCGCGGGTCTCGAGCGTTTCGGCGAAGTGGTAGCCGGTGTCCAGGAAGACCAGTTCTGCGCGGTCTTCCGCCAGGCGTCCTTCCGCCAGCTCGGCCAGGACGGTGTCCTGCATGGACATGGTCACTGCGATCTTGCCGGGCACGTGCTCGGCCACCCAGTCCATGATTTCTTCGGCGCTGGCGCCCTGTAGCTTGTCGTTCCAATCGGCGACGAGCTGCTCGTTGGCTGCTCGCTCCTCGTCGCTCAGCGGCGTGGTCTTGGTCGGCGCGCCCTGCGGACTCTCGGCTGGGTCTCGAAAGTCATCCGAATTCCCGCCGAGCAGGCCGGTCGCATCTACCAGGCTCATGAGCTCCTCTTCTCGGGGTTGATGGTTGGTTTGTCGAAGTGTGCTTCTCAAGAACTCGAGGGGAACTCTTGGTTACCCCCTAGACAGACCGATCGGTCTGTATTGGCTTTCACCACAATAGACCAATCTGTCCATTCCTACAACCGGGTTCAAGATTCTTTGTGACGCCCCCACCGTCGCGAACTGCCCAAAGGCCACGAATGGCCCTTAAGGGGTGGGGGGCGAAGGGGCGTCAATAAAAGGTCAGTTACAACAACTGTCCGTGGAACTTGACGGAGAAAACCCGCATACATTCGCGGCACTGCCAGGCGTTGTCAGTCTCCGCGTCCGGGAACAAGTTCTGGGACATGCAGTAGGGGCAGTTGTTCACCGTCGCGCGGCGGGCATTCGGGTGCCCCACACGGCCACCGACCTGCTCGTTCACGCTCGGCAGAGAGTCTTTATCCGGAACACTCATCGGCTACACCAACAGCTCGTCGTCGGCACGGACAACCCAATCACGGAACTCCTCGCCGTCGGTGCGGTGTGACTTGAAGTTCTCCACCACACGGACCACGTAGTCGCCCAGATCCTTGGAGTAGACCTGGTTGCCGCGCACCTTCTTACCGAAGTGTGGCTCCAGGCCGATGGTTCCGCCGAGGTGCACCTGGAAGCCCTCCACGCGCTCGCCTTCGTCGGTGGTGAGGATCTTGCCGGACAGGCCGATATCGGCCACCTGGGTGCGTGCACAGGAGTTCGGGCAGCCATTAAGGCTAATCTTCAGCGGCACATCGAGGTCACCCAGGCGATCCTCCAGCTCGTCGACCAACGCGATGGCGCGCTGCTTGGTGACGACGTGCGCGAGCTTGCAGAACTCCAGGCCGGTGCAGGAGATAATGTCGCGACGGAAGGCCGAGGGCTTGGCGGACAGGCCGAGCTCCTCCAGGTCCGCAACGAGAGCCTCCGCAGCCTCGCGTTCCAGGTCCAGGAACAACAGCTCCTTATCCGGGGTGGTGCGGATGTTGGTGGTGCCATGCTTTTCCGCCAGGTCGGCCAGCTGCTGCAACTGCTTGCCGTCGGTGTGCCCCACGGTGGGCTTAACACCTAGGTAGAAGCGGCCATCCTTCTGCTCGTGCAGGCCGACATGGTCGCGGTAACCCGGGTACTCCTCCGGCTCCGGGCCATCCAGCAGTGGGCGTTTGAGATACTCGTTCTCCAGAACCTCGCGGAACTTCTCCACGCCCCAGTCGGCCACCAGGAACTTCAGTCGAGCGCGGTTGCGCATGCGGCGGTAGCCGTAGTCGCGGAAGATGCGGACTACACCGGCCCAAACCTCGGGTACCTCGTCGATCGGTACCCACACACCCAGGCGCTGGGCGAGCATCGGGTTGGTGGACAGGCCACCGCCAACCCAGACGTCGAAGCCGGGGCCGTGCTCCGGGTGCTCGGAGCCGATGAAGGCGAGGTCCTGGATTTCGTGGGTGACGTCCTGGCGGGCATGACCGGAGATCGCGGACTTGAACTTACGCGGCAGGTTGCCGAACTCGGGATCCGGCAACAGTTCCTTCTTGATCTTCTCAATGGCCGGGCGGCCGTCGATGATCTCATCCTTGGCGATGCCCGCGACCGGGGAACCGAGGATGACGCGCGGCACGTCGCCGCAGCCAAAGAAGGAATCCAGGCCGACCTTTGCCAGCTCGTCCCAGATGGTTGGGACGTCTTCGATGCGGATCCAGTGCAGCTGCACGTTCTGACGGTCGGTGAAGTCGGCGGTGTTGCGCGCGTACTTCTCGGAGATCTCGCCAATGGTGCGCAGGCCGGCAGAGCTGACCACGCCGCCGTCCAGGCGGATGCGCATCATGAAGTAGTTGTCCTGCAGTTCCGCATTGGTCAGGGTCGACGTCTTCTCACCGTCGAGCCCCTGCTTGCGCTGGGTGTACATGCCAACCCACTTGAAGCGCGGGGCGAGGTCCTCGGCGGGAATCGAGTCGAAGCCCTCTTTGGAGTAGATGTCGCGGATGCGCTGCATCACGCTGATTCCGGGGTCTTCCTGCTTGACCCGCTCGTCGTCGTTGAGCGGCTCGCGGCCGTCCACAGCCCACTGCCCCTGGGGCTTGCGCTGCTTCTTGCGGCGCGGGCGCGCTGGCTTATTCTCAGTGGTCGTTCCGGTGGTCGTTCCGGTGGTCATGGTGCCTCAAATTCCATCTAGACTGATCTGTCTGTCTATATTGTCCGGTTCAGCCTAGATGGGATCCCGCACAAATTCAAGCGAAATGTTGATTTTTCTAGACAGAGTTGTCTATAGTTCGGGAGTTACCCGCAGTGACCCGATTTAGCGACCCTGCGTGGATTTTCGCTACATTAGAATGTGTAAATTCATGAGCAGCTCGAACGCTTCATGCGGTTCACGCGGCGCGGCAACAAAACGCACCGCGCGAGCTCAATGCAGGAATTCAACACAAGAGTTCAGTGCAAGAGTTCAAAACCGCGGTTCATCCGAAACCGAAGTACGACAAAACCGAAGTACAACCCGAACAAGAAGGATTTGCACCTGACATGCCCGAGAATCGCCCACTTCGCATTGCAGTCATCGGCTCTGGCCCGGCAGGCATCTACGCCTCCGACGCGCTGACGAAGTCTGAGGCCGACGTCAGCGTCGACATTTACGAGCGCATGCCGGCCCCCTTCGGCCTGATCCGCTACGGCGTTGCCCCCGACCACCCGCGCATTAAGGGCATCATCAAGTCCCTCCATAAGGTGATGGACAAGCCCGAAATCCGCCTGTTCGGCAACATCAACGTCGGCGAGGACGTCACCGTTGACGAGCTCAAGCAGTTCTACGATGCGGTCATCTACGCCACCGGCGCTACCGACGACCGCCCGCTGAACATCCCCGGCGGCGAGCACACCATCGGCGCCGGCGAGTTCGTCGGCTTCTACGATGCCAACCCGTACTTCGAGGACAAGTGGGATCTGTCCGCGGACTCCGTCGCCGTCGTCGGCGTAGGCAACGTCGGCCTAGACGTCGCCCGCGTGCTGGCCAAGACCGGCGAGGAGCTGAAGGTCACCGAGATCCCGGACAACGTTTACGACTCCTTGAAGGAGAACCAGGCCAAGGAGATCCACGTCTTCGGTCGCCGTGGCCCGGCGCAGGCTAAGTTCACCCCACTGGAGCTGAAGGAGCTCAACGATTCCGACACGATCGAGATCGTTATCGACCCGGAGGACATCCAGTACGACGAGGGTTCCGAGGAGGCCCGCCGCGCGTCCAAGATCCAGGACATGGTCTGCACCCGCCTGGAGCAGTACGCCATCGCCGACCCGAAGGGTGCTCCTCACAAGCTGTACATCCACTTCTTTGAGTCCCCGGTTGAGGTTAAAACTGACGCCGAAGGCCGCGTGACCGCATTCGTCACCGAACGAACCGAGCTCAACGGCGATGGCTCTGTCTCTGGCACCGGCAAGCTCACCGAGTGGCCGGTCGGCGCGGTCTACCGCGCCGTGGGCTACAAGTCCGACGAGCAGCCGGGCCTGCCGTGGGATGAGCGTCAGAACGTGCTGCCGAACGTCGGTGGCCGCGTGCTGACCGAGGGGCCGACTGCCGATGGCATCGCGGGCGTTCCGGGCTCCGCCGACCCGGAGGCCGAGAAGCGCGAGCGCCTGCCCGGCGTGTACACCACCGGCTGGGTCCGCCGCGGCCCTGTCGGCCTGATCGGCAACACGAAGGGCGACGCCAACGAGACCGTCGCCAACCTGCTGGAGGATGCTGCCAACGGCATCGGCTTTAACCCGGAGAAGCCGGAGCTGGAGGCCGTCGAGGCTTTCCTCGAGGAGAAGGGCATTGCTCACACCACGTGGGAGGGCTGGTACAGCCTGGATAAGCACGAGCGCGAGCTCGGCGAGGCCGAGGGCCGCGAGCGCAAGAAGGTGCGCGAGTGGGACGAGATGCTGCACCACTCCCAGGGCAAGAACGTCTAAAACATGGCAGCCATGGCTAAATCCGCCGAGTTCCCGGATGTTCACTTCACCGGGCGCGCGCTGCTAGCGATGCCCGCCCAGCAGCTGCACCCGTTGTACAAGCTGCGCGTGGACGTGTTCGTCCACGAGCAGCAAACTCCCTTCGCGGAGATCGATGACATCGACCCGCATCCGAACACCCACCATGTGCTGGCATACATTCACCCAGGCAGCGGCCCGGAGTATCCCTTCGGCCAGCCGGATCCGGGCTCTCCCCTGCGTCTGGTCGGCACGGCGCGCGTGTACGGCAAGCCGGAGGATCAGCACATCGGCCGCATGTGTGTGGCTAAGGATGTGCGCGGGCGTGGCATCGCCACCCAGATCATGGAGCAGGCCCTGGAGGTCTGCAAGGGTCGCGCCGCCGCGCTAGACCCGACCACCCAGGTCGCCCGCGTTTCTCTGAACGCCCAGACACAGGCGCAGGACTTCTACGCGAAGTTCGGCTTCCAACCGGTCGGCGAGCCTTTCGACGAGGAGCGCATCCCCCACGTCACCATGGAGCTGGAGCTCTAGCCCGGCACGCCGCCGCTACTTCGCCGCCATCTCCGCCGCGACCTCGGCGCACTCCTTGCGCCCGCACGTGGCGCTCTCCGGGTCCGCGGCACACTCCTCGCACAGCAGGATCTGCTCGCGGCACTGCTCGTTCACGCAGTTGTGGAAGTCGTTGGTCGCGTGGCCACACGCCCGGCAGCGGCCCAACGTAGCGGCGTCATCACTAAATTCCATGTGCATGCGCCCGTCGAAAACATACAGGGAACCCTCCCAAAGCCCTTTATCCCCGTACTTTTCGCCATAGCGGACGATGCCGCCGTCGATCTGGTAGACCTCCTCGAACCCGCGGTTCTTCATCAGCGAGCTTAGGATTTCGCAGCGGATGCCGCCCGTGCAATACGTGACAACCGGCTTGTCCTTCAGGGCGTCGTACTTGCCGGATTCGATCTCGCTGATGAAGTCGTGGGTGGTGCGCACGTCCGGCACGATGGCGTTTTTGAACTTGCCGATCTCCGCTTCCATGGCGTTGCGCCCGTCGAAGAAGACGACCTCGTCGCCGCGCTCCTCCACCAGCTTGTTCACTTCCTCCGGCTTCAGGTGCACGCCGCCACCGATCACGCCGTTTTCGTCTACCTTCAGCTCGTCCGGGGCGCCGAAGGCCACGATCTCGTCGCGCACCTTCACGGACAGGCGCGGAAAGTCGTCCGCCGAGCCCGCGGACCACTTGAACTCCATCTTCTTAAAGCCCGGGAACTCGCGGGTGCGGCGCACGTACTGCTTGCAGCTGGCCAGCGAGCCGCCGACGGTGCCGTTGATGCCGTGCTTGCTGATGAGGATGCGCCCTTTAAGCTCCAGCTGTTCGCATAGCGCGCGCTGCCACAGCATCACCGCGGTCGGGTCGTCGATCGGGGTGAAGCAGTAGTACAGCAGGATTCGGGTTTCGTTGAGGTCGGTTGCGCTATGTCCCATACCTCGGATTTTAGGGCTACTGCCCGTCTTCTGCGAAAACCGTCGGCCGCACCTCGATGTACCCGGCGGCTTCTTCGGCGCGCTGTCGGGCCTGGTCCGTGTCCTCGGCGGTGGCTACTGCCACTCCCATTCGTCGCCGCGCGAGTGCTCGGGGCTTGCCGAATAGGTAGATGTTGGTTTCTTCTACTGCCATTGCCTTATTGACGCCCACGTATTCAATGTCGCCGTCGTGTTTATCCTCGCAGCGGATAACGGCGGAGGCTCCCGGAGAGATCAGCGTGGTATCGATCGGCAGCCCAAGGATGGCGCGTGCGTGCAGGTCGAATTCAGAGAATCGTTGGGTACCGAGGGTGACCATGCCCGTATCGTGCGGGCGGGGGCTGACCTCGGAGAAGTAGACGTCATCGCCCTTGACAAATAGCTCCACGCCGTACACACCGCGGCCTCCCAAGGCGGTGGCGATGCGGGCGGCGATACTGCGGGCGGTATCCAATGCATCCTCGGACATGTGCGCGGGCTGCCAGGATTCCACGTAGTCGCCGCGGTCTTGGCGGTGGCCGATGGGCTCGCAGAACCAGGTGGCTTCCCGGCCGGTGTCGGGGTCGATGGAGCGTACGGCCAGGATGGTGACTTCGTAGTCGAAGGGGATGTACTGCTCAACCATCACGCGCTGGACGTTGGTGCGGGAGTGCTTGAGAGCTGCATTCCAGGCGGCCTCCAGTTCGTCCACTCCCCCGACATAGCTTTGGCCAGCGCCGGAGCTGCTCATGACGGGCTTGACCACGCACGGGTAGCCGATTTCCTCGGCGGCGCGGGCGAGCTCGTCGGCGCTGGAGGCGAAACGGAAGGTGCTGTTCGGCAGGCCCAGCTTGTCGTGGGCGAAGGTGCGGATGCCTTCGCGGTTCATGGTCAGGCGATTGGCCAGGGCGGTCGGTACGACGGAGGCCACTTCGTTGGCCTCGATCTCCTGCAGCACGTCGGCGGGGATGGTCTCTGAATCCGGAACGACGAAGTGCGGGCCGACTTCGCGGACCAGCTGGCGAATGGCATCGCCGTCGTGGATGTCCAGCACGTGGGCCTTGTTGGCCACGAGGTGCGCGGGCGCGCCGGCGTAGCGGTCCGCGGCGTGCACCTCCACGCCCAGGCGTTGCAGGGCGATGGCGAGCTCCCGCCCCAGCTCGCTGGCTCCGAGCAGGAGGACCTTGAGGGAGGAGGGAGTCAGTGGAGTGCCAATTGCCTCGGGAGTGTACATAGTCTTTCACCTTACTTATGCCCACATACTTACGCTGCCAGCCCCGCCCATCCCGCGTGCCAGCCCTGCTGCCTTAGGCTGCCGGCCCCGCCCAGCCCCGCCGCGCGCGAGCTTGTGGCCCGTGCGGCCTGATGGAATGATCGGCTTTATGAGTGAAATGCAGCCGAACCTCCAGCGTCACAGCTCCCTGCCCTGTTCCCGCCGCTCGTTTCTGCGCGGCGTGGCCGTAGCCACCGCAGCCACCGCCTCCGGCGCCCTGCTGGCAGCCTGTGCCAGCGAGGAAGTTGTGGCAAAGGCCGATGCCGCGGATCTGGAGGTCGGCGACGCAACGATTTTGGACGGCTGGGTGCTCTCCCGCCCCGGGGAGAACGAGTACAAGGCGTTTTCCACCGCTTGCCCGCATGCCGGCGGCACCATCGATTCCATTGAAAAGTCCGGGGACACCACGGTGGCGGTCTGCCCGAAGCACATGTCCAAGTTCGACGTCGCCACCGGCGATGTGCTGGAAGGCCCCTCCCGCGATCCGATGGTTCCGGCCAAGAAGGTCGAGCGCAATGGCGACTCGATTGAGATCACGGACTAGTTAGCCACGCCCGGCGGGACTAGCCCGCCATATCAATCCGCAGGTCGCTGACCTGCGCTGCAAAGTGCGCATCGTGGCAGGTCCACAGCACCGTCGGCGCGCTCTGCGTGGGCCGCGCGCCCTGCCTGCCCGGCGCGCCCGCGCCACCAGGCTCGCCCTGCACGCCGGAGCCACCCCGCCCGATCATCCGCGCATACTCGCCGTCCGCGTAGCGGTGCATTAGCTCCGCCAACTCGCGGTAGCCCGGCACGTCTAGCCCCACGGTCGGCTCGTCCAGCATCACCAGGTCCGCGCCGCGTACCATCGCCGCCGCGACCAGCACGATCCGTCGCTTCGCCGCCGGGACGTCCAGCGGATGCGTACCCGCCCACTTGCCCAGCCTGGCGAAGTCAATAGCCGCTGTGGCCAGCTCCTCGTCCGCCCCCACGGCCAGTTCCTCGGCCACGGTCCGGCAGGTCACCGCCTGATCCATTTGTGTGGGCGCCCAGCCCTTCAGCCCCTCCGCGCGCAGCGTCCCCCGATACTTCAGCAACCCTAGCGCGCCGAGGAATAGGGTTGTCTTGCCGCACCCGTTCGGCCCAGCCAGGTGCACCACCCGACCTGCGGGAACCTCCAGGTTTATGGGTCCGACGCCACCCCGGCGGAAAACCACATCCCGCGCCAGCAAGGCCGTCCCCACGCTCCCTTGCTCGGTGATCTCCGGAGCCACCGAATCCGCGGCAGGTTTCGGCGCGGGGGAATCGGTCAGGGTGCCGTCGGCTAGTAGGCGCTGGTGCGTGGGGGCGTCATCACTTAAGGGCGAACCCGCACGGTCGTAAACGGTGACGGGGCCCGGAAAGTCCGCGATGGTGCGGCGCAGGGTGTCGACGGCGGCGGCGTCCAGGCCGTCGAGGGGGCAGTCGAGCACCAGCGCTTCGGGGCGGGCCAGCAGTGCGGCGGCGATGGCCACGCGGCGGGTCTGGCCGGTGGACAGGGTGGCGGGATTCTGCTCGGCCTGCCCCTCCAACCCCCACAGTCGCAGGGCGGCCTCCACGCGCTGCTGCATCTCGGCGCGCGGCACCCCGCGCTGCTCCATGGGAAACGCGAGCTCTTCGGCGACGGTGTTGCGCAGCAGAGAAATATGCGCGCTGGCCTCGTTGCCGACCCATGCCGCGCCGGTTTTTTCTGCGCGCGCCCAGGCATGTTCGGATAGTCCGACGCCACTATCTCCCCAGATGAAGGTACTCAAAGGCATTGTTCGCGCAGGATCTTTCCGGTCGTTTGCTCGTGCTTGTGCTCGCTAATGCTTGTGTTGGCTAGAGTCCCTCAGCCCAGCTAGTGCACTGCCCACCAGCATCCCACCACCAGGGCGGCGATGGCCAGCAGGCGCACGGCCCAGTCCAAAGCCGTATCCGGGACGGGGCGCAAAACGGTCCGCGGACCAGGCTCGCCGATGCCGGTGCGCTGCAGCGGGCGGGCACGGGTAGCTGCATCGTCCACCATGCCGACGATCAGCGGCAGGATCATGCGGCACTTCGCGCCCAGAGTAGTGACGTCCACGCCACGGGAGGCGCGGACCTGCTGGATTGTCAGCCAGCGGGCGCGGGCCAGTGGCAGCAGCCGGGCGGTCGCGCCGATGACGTACACCAGCTTGGCGGGCAGGCGCGGCTGTACGGTGCGCATCAGCTGGTCGAGGTTTACGAAGCTGCCGATGGTCAGGCCGATCGTGGTGGCGGCGAGGAAGCGGCTGCCCAGAGACAGGGCGATCTGCAGGCCGTCGCGGGTGATGATCCACCAGCCGGGCTCCTGGCCGAAGGGGGCATACATCAGACCAAAACCGATAAAGGCCGGTAGGCCTAAGAGGTTGGCTGCCAGGAAGGGACGACGGGGCGTCGAGAAGAAAAGAGCCACAAGGGCGCACAGACCCCACGCGATAGCGCTCACGGCGAGACTATCGGCGACGAGGACGAAGATCACCCCGCTGGCGGCGAGGGTGAGGTAGGTCAGTGGGTTCATGCGGCCTTGTCTGCTGCAGCGGTGTTGTCAGCAGTAGTGCTGCCATCCTTGCCCGCCGGCGCGAAGGTGCGGCGCGTGCGCTGCGGCAGGGCGCGGATGACCAGGTAGATGATGGTGAACACGATCAGCTTATCGATAGGGTCGGACGTCCAGGACTGCAGGAAGACAGCCGTCATCGGCTCGAAGCCCAGCGAGCGGTAGGCCGTGACCAGCAGGCCCGTGCCCGTACCCGCTGTGCCGCCGAAGATGAAGGAGGCGATAGGTGCGGAGAGCAGGGCCGTCAGGAAACCGATAACCAGCGCGGACAGGGCGATCTTCCAATACGCACCGCCCCACCACTTGCCCAGCAGGCCCGCGCAGACGCCGACGAAGGCATACGCCGCAGCGAAGCCCACAACGGTCGGGTTGAACGTGCCCCACACCAGGGCGGACAGCACGCCGGTGACCAGGCCCGCCCACGGGCCGGCCAGGGCGCCGACCAGCACGGTGCCGATGGAATCCAGATACAGCGGCAGCGGCAGACCCATGTTGCCGATGATGTGGCCGAGGATCACGTTGATGGCCAGGGCGACCGGCAGGAGCGCAAGGGTGCGCACGGGCAGGCGCGGGATCACGGCGACTAGCGCGAGGATGGCGGGGACGACGAAGCCGACCAGGGCGATGGTGGAGCTCTTGGAGTCTGCGAGGGACTCGTAGTTGGAGTCGCTGGGCTGCCAGATGACGAGGGTCAGCCAGGTGGCGACGATGATGATCGCGGCTAGACCGAGCAGTCCATAAGTGGCTTTTTGTGACAGGGGGCGCATGGGGTGAAACCTCAATTTTCGCTAGCTTTCGTACCGGCCGGCGCGGGCTGGGCGCAACGTCTATGTCACCTCGACGTTCCGCCCGCGCATCACCCGGCCTGGCCAGTGGTTTTGATGTTGGTTAAATGCTTACAGCCTGCGGACCCGATGCACAAATCGCAGGGCTTTCGGTGGGGCGGCTCGGTGGGGTTTCGGGCGCGGAGGCAGGGCACGCGGAACCCCGAATTAAGTGACCTAGTTGACAGACTAAGCTGTCTATTCTTAAATAGTTGAGCAAGCGACCCACGCACCGGCGAAGGCAATGCCTCGCCACTTGTGTGCGCCTTCTGGAGCCCCGGGAAAGGCGCACCTGCGCGGGAACCGCATTGGCAAGAATTCCATACAGCTAAACAGCTCTACAGCTTTACAGCTAGACACAGCCCCGCCCGGCGGGGCCACTAGGAAAAGGAAGACAAGAAAGACTATGACTTTCAACGCAACCGTCGCCGGGGTACCGCGCATCGGACCCGACCGCGAGCTAAAGAAGGCTCTCGAGGGCTACTGGCGCGATAACTCCACCGGCCGCAACCTGGCTACCACCGCAACTCGCCTGGTCAACGACTACACCGACGAGCTGCTGGCCGCTGGCCTGGATTCCGCAGCCTTCTCTGGCCGCTCCTTCTACGACGCAGTGCTGGACACCACCGCCCTGCTGGGACTGCTGCCCGAGCGCGTCGCCGACATCGCGGACCACGACAACGACGGCCTGCCGCGCTTCATCGACCGCTACTTCGCCGCCGCCCGCGGCACCAAGGAGCTGCCGGCCTCCGCAATGACGAAGTGGTTCGACACGAACTACCACTACATCGTCCCGGAGCTGGCCAAGGACTCTCGCGTGGAGCTGGACGATTCCGCGTTCCTCGAGGACATCCGCGACCAGGTCACCCGCGCAGGCGAGGCCGTTCGCCCCGTGCTGGTTGGCCCGCTGACGTACCTGGCGCTGTCTCGTACCGTCGATGGTTCTGATGCCTTCGCTCACCTCGAGGAAATTTTTGACGCCTACTCCCGCCTGCTGAAGCGCATCGCAGACCGCGGCGTGAAGTGGGTACAGTTCGACGAGCCGATCCTGGTCACCGACTTCGCTTACGCTGATGCGGCCGCCAACGAGGATCTGTTGAAGCGCACCCGCGCTGGCTACGAGAAGCTGGTTGAGGCTGCGAGTGCTGGCGATGAGGGCGTCAACCTCCTCATCCAGACCTACTTCGGCGACGGCAACGCAGCCATCGAGCTGCTGGGCGGCTCCGGTGTGGCTGCCTTCGGCGTGGACCTGGTCACCGGTGGCGCCGCTGCTGCCGAGCTGCCCGCCTGGAACGGCAAGGAGCTGCTGGCTGCTGGTGTTGTGGATGGCCACAACGTCTGGCGCACCGACCTGGACGCAGCACTGAAGACCCTGCAGGGTCTGAAGGAGCGCGGCCCGGTTGCCGTCTCCACGAGCTGCTCCCTGCTGCACGTGCCTTACTCTCTGCAGCGCGAGCAGAACCTGAACCCCGAGGTGCAGAAGTGGCTGGCCTTCGGCTCCGAGAAGATCCGCGAGGTCGCTGCCCTGTCCCGCACCCTGCGCGGCGAGCAGACCGAGGCCGACGAGCAGCTGTTCGCCGAGACCCGCGAGGCCATCGAGGATCGCAAGAACTCCACCCTGACTCACAACGCAGCTGTGCGCGAGCGCCAGGATGCCGTGACCGACGCCGACCGTCGCCGCGACTCCATCGAGGCCCGCCGCGAGGCACAGAAGGCAGAGCTGAACCTGCCGCCACTGCCGACCACCACCATCGGCTCCTTCCCGCAGACCACAGAGATCCGCCAGGCGCGTGCAAAGCACCGCAAGGGCGAGATCGACGACGCAGCCTACACCCAGGCAATGAAGGACGAGGTCGCGGACGTTATCAAGCGCCAGGAAGAGCTGGGCTTGGACGTGCTGGTGCATGGCGAGCCGGAGCGTAACGACATGGTGCAGTACTTCTCCGAGCAGCTGGACGGCTACCTGTCCACCGAGCACGCTTGGGTGCAGTCCTACGGCTCCCGCTGCGTGCGCCCGCCGATCATCTTCGGTGACGTTTCCCGCCCGCACGCGATGACCGTCGACTGGTACAAGGTTGCTGCCGACCTGACCGACAAGCCGGTCAAGGGCATGCTGACCGGCCCGGTGACCATGCTGGCTTGGTCCTTCGTGCGTGACGATCAGCCGCTGGGCGAGACCGCCGACCAGGTTGCGCTGGCTCTGCGCGACGAGATCGACGACCTGATCGCCGCTGGCGCCCGCGTGGTGCAGGTGGACGAGCCCGCCATCCGCGAGCTGCTGCCGCTGCGCAAGGAGCAGCAGCCGGACTACCTGAAGTGGGCTGTTGGTTCCTTCCGCCTGGCTACCTCCGGCGCGGAGAACAAGGTGCAGATCCACACGCACATGTGCTACTCCGAGTTCAACGAGCTGATCGACACGGTCTCCAACCTGGACGCCGACGTGACCTCCATCGAGGCCGCCCGCAACGGCATGCAGGTTCTAGCTGCGCTGAAGGACGAGGGCTACGAGCTGGGCGTTGGCCCGGGTGTGTGGGACATCCACTCCCCGCGTGTGCCGAAGCAGCAGGAGGTCGATGACCTACTGTCCGCCGCCTTGGATTCCGTGGATCCCTCCCTGCTGTGGGTTAACCCCGACTGTGGTCTGAAGACCCGCGGCTGGGAAGAGACCACTGCCTCCCTGGAGGTTCTGGTGTCTGCCGCTAAGAAGGCCCGCGAGCGCGTCTAGTTTCATCTAGCGCCCGCAGGCTGGCCACTGGTTAGCCGGCCGCTGGTTAGCCGGCCGCTGGTTAGCCGGCCGCTGGTTAGCTGGCCGCTTCAGCTACCTGGCCACTGGTTAGCTGCGCCGCGTCGGAGACTTTTCGAAGTCCCGGCGCGGCGCTTTTGCTTTTCCAAGCCAATTCAGCCCCCCCTCCGGCTCCAGATGTCGTCCAAATGTCACCCAAATGTCGCTAGAACGGGAATACGTACGTCA
>NZ_CALLDG010000184.1 GCF_937999985.1 uncultured Corynebacterium sp. | reverse complement strand
GAGGTTCGATTCCTCTCTGGGGCGCATCATAAAGATCCGCTCTCACCTCTCGTTTTACGAGGTAGTAGCGGGTTTTTACTTGTTTATCGGCGTTTATCTTTACGCCTGATTACGCCCTATTCTGCGACTTTTTGAGCCAAAAGTGAGCCAAAAGTGAGCCACGTACTACGCCCTGAGTCCTGCGGTTTTGCAATCATGGGCAGCTCGAACCTGTTTACGATTCCCTCTGTCCTGACTCAAGGCATGAAAAACGCCCCGCCAGCCAAGCCGTTCGGAAATCCCGAACAGTTCAAACTAGCGGGGCAAAGATTCTTGACTCATGTCCCGGTCGGTGGATTCCGGACTGTCGGCAGCGCCTACGAATCTCCCACGATCCCGGTTAGTCTCGCCAAGTCCGGCTGCGGTGCGGCACTTTCCGCACCACCACGCGCCCAATCAATGAACTCAAGTAGCCAGCCAATCGCGCCTATGAGGCCACGGCAGAGTATGTATGAAAGGCGTGCTGTGTGAGGGGTCGGCTTACGTTAGTTAGATTGGTTCGCTATAGTTGGGCTTGACATGAATCGTCGCCCAACGCGCCCCATGTCACCAATAAGGCGAAGCCCCCACGCCGCCGCCAAGCAAACGTGAGGGCTTCGTGAGACTAGTTAGTTAGCCAAGTTATCGCCTCGCGAACCGCATCCGCGAGTTCATTGGCTACTAACACCGTGAAGGCTCGGATTGCAATCTCACCAATTGCTTTCCGGGCTTTCCCTTTTTCCGGCTTATCGCCGGTTTCTGGTTTCGGCATTTCATCTCACCCCCTTCCTTTAACGGAGGTGGACCCAACTAGCTGGTGCTATTCCAGTTCCACGCGCTTGCGGTGGAGACTTTTCGCACCGCCAGGAAAGGGAGCGCTATTAAAGCGCCTTCTTTAGCTTACATGGTTGTTGTTTTCCAGATAGAACTTTGGTTTTACGACTTGACGCATAACGCCTTTTTACGTTATAATGGTGGTGCAAGTTAAGAAAGGAGGAAAATGGTTCTAGAAATCATCGCCAGCATCATCGCAATCTGGCTCGCAGTTCTCAAAACAAGAGAGCACTTCATTAAGTACCCAATCAAGAGAAGAAATAACAACAAGGAAATAGAAAAGTGAAATCCCGGCCACGAGAAGGGTGGCCGGGGTCTCACCCCACACGCTACCAAAAGGAGTTCGCCATGACAGCAATACTCTCAATCCTCGCCGTCACCCTCATAATCACAGGGGCCGCACCATGGGCCATTGGAATCGTCTCAGCTTGCACCGTCTGGGCCCTCATACTCGACACCCGCGCCGCTATCATCAACCGAAGGAATATCTCCTAATGCGCCCCATCATCATCGACGAAGACACTGGCCGTCGACTCTGGAACAGCGCCGAATGCGCAAACCACATCCGAGTCAGCCCCAGGACCTGGGCGAACTACCACGCCAACAACCGCACACCCCAACCGGTAGCAACCTGGGGCAAATCAGCTCCTCTCTGGGACGCTGAAGAAATCAAAACCTGGAACGCAAATCGCCCAGGCTCACCCGTCAAAAACCACCCCACCGGCCGTAGCGGGCATTAAGCCAAACGGCTACGGGTGGTGAGTACAGTAC
This sequence comes from uncultured Corynebacterium sp., assembly GCF_937999985.1. Taxonomy (GTDB): domain Bacteria; phylum Actinomycetota; class Actinomycetes; order Mycobacteriales; family Mycobacteriaceae; genus Corynebacterium. Next base: position 36,921 of record NZ_CALLDG010000184.1, on the reverse strand, counting down.
CGCGCGCTAGACGGCGCCAGCAGCACCAAGCAAGGCTTCTGCACCAAAGACGACGCACAAGCATGGGCATGAAAAACGCCCCGCCAGTGAACTGTTCGGAAATCCCGAACAACTCAAACTAGCGGGGCAAAGATTCTTGACTCAATCCTCGGTCGGTGGATTCCGGGCTGTCGGCAGTGCCTGCGAATCCCCCACGATCCCGGTTAGTCTCGCCAAGTCCGGCTGTGGCGCGGCGCCCTCCGCGCCACAACGCGCCCAGTCAATGAACTCTCGTAGCCAGTCAATCGCGTCCGTGAGACCACGGCGAAGAAGATGCGTCCGGTCTTCCTCCACTCGCAGCATCGCCTCTGTGTCCCGCAGGCGACTCTCGACACTATCGAGTCGGTCCTCGAGCTTCTTAATCCGATTGTCCTGGCTCTGCAGCAGCGTCCCGTTGAAAGTCACCGACGATTCTTCTTTACGGCCCTTCCAGCCAATCCACGCCACGATAATGCCAACCACGGCGCCCGGAATCGAATTAATGAGACTTCCCCAGTTGATTTCCATACGCAACCTCCCCACGGGAGCGGTTTCGCCCCATCACTGTGGCAGACGCAGCCGCAGTAATAGCCAACAGCAGATAGTTCTTCGCGCTCACCCACATGCGTGACCCATCGCGAATCGCGTCAATCGCATACGAGCTCGCCCACATTGTCAGCAGCGCGCCACAGATTGAGATACCGACGGTTCTGCTGACTCTGCCAAGGGCTGCCCAATTTCCTTTCGGCGGGACGACCGCACCAATAGCCAGAAGCAGCGATGCGGCCGCCCAAGCAAGTGCCGGGCTACCGGCCGGCAGTGCCGCCTCAACTGGTGTGAGCGCGGTCACCGAATGCCCGTAGTAGCCGTAACTGGTGGCTGCAGCATAGATTGCCCAGACTGCGGCGATCAGGCGCGGGTTGAACAGTTTTTCCGTCACCGCGCCAACTCCTACTCGCCCAGCCGATGCTCACCGACATACTCGCCAGGGTTAGTGGTCGCTGCGGCGGTGCCCAGGCCGAGAACCGGGGCGATAACCGCCAGTAGCGCGTCCATCTGCACTTCGCTGCCCCAGCCGAGGTACACGCCAAGGACACCGAGCGCTGCTGCGAGGCCGTAGACGGCTTGACGCCACGGCGTGTCAGAGTGCAGCAGGGCGAAGACAAGGGTGACGGTTGCGATGATGACGCCGGTGATTGCTGGTGCCGCGGCGTCGTCTAGGACACCCCAGGATACGAGCGCTGCGACGAGCGCGGATGCGACCGCGTACCAGGTGGCACGAGCGGACGCGGGGACAAGATTCTTGATGGTTTCCATGATGGTTCTCCTTCTTTTGGGTATGAAAAATGCCCACGCCGGTTGACGCGGGCAAAAGAAAAGCACCCCACCGGGGTGCTTACTTGTTCTGTTCTTTCAGCAGAGCCAGAATCTCATCCAGTTTCGGTTCGATGCGTTCCGCCGCCGCCTTCACCTGGTCAATTTGTCGGCGCGCCTCATATGTCGCGCGGTCGGTGTACATGATGAAGTCAGCAAGCGGTGCAACATGCTTCGAGCCGGGAACATGCGATTTGCACGGCGTGTCCAGCGTTATCGGAGCCTTCGGCGCCGGTTTTGGCGGAGTAGGCGCGCCTGGAGTCGACTTGCCAGCGTTGATTTCCTTCGCACGCCCCAGCACCACGTCATAGGGGAAGTGATAGCCGGGGTCCCAGTGATCTGTGTTGCCCCATACCTGTGCTTCGAGATGGCCGGCAACACCGTGCTTACCGGCACCGAGTTCCTGGCGTGAGAGCTTCACCAGCGGTATGTCGTAGGTACGTGCCCAGTATGCGATGACGCGGGCGACGCCCTCGAGCATTTTCGGTTGTGCGAGCCACTGCTCCCGCGTCATGGCGGCACGCGCCACACACGACACATGCAACGCAATGTCATTGCCCTTGTTGCCGGTTGACCATGTTTGCCAATCATCTGTATTGGCGAGCGTGATTTTCCCGGTCGCGTCCACCAAACGGTGATACGAACCTGTGCGCGTGCGCACCTGATAGTCCAGGATTGCCTGCGAGGACGTGCCCGGCGCGTTCTCCGTAGTGTGAACGATGATTCGTTTCTTCGGCAATGGCGTTGACCTGCCGAATGTAATCAAATGGTGCTTATCAATATCAACGGCGTTATCAGCCATGATGTCTCCTTACGATTCTTTTTGTGGTGGTTTTTAGTTCCAGTCGTAGACCACGACGAGGCCGCCGACGCCACCAGTTCCGCCTGTGCTTCCCTGGGAGCCGGGTTTACCGGGGTAGCCGTTGGTGTCTTGGGTCTCTCCGCCTGCGCCGCCTGCGCCACCTGCGCCACCTGCGCCGCCGACACCGCTGGCTCCAACGTTGAGCACAGCACTTGGTGCTCCTGTTGGCTGTAGTTGGCCGCTGGTCGAGGTGAACTCCGCGAGTTGTGATTCAGTTCCGGCAGCTCCTGGTTTTCCTGGGAGACCGCGTTCGCCTACTGGTCCGTACAGAGGGAAATTCCATCTGCCGCCACCGCCAGCGCCACCAGCGCCACCCGCGCCGCCTGCGCCACCAGCACCGCCCTGCCCGACAGTCAATGAAGCGATCTCAGGCATGCCGTCAATGACGAGGCACAAACCGCGACTACCCGGCCCGCCCATCTCTCCGGTTTCACCCCGCCGCCCGGATGCGCCTCGCGCTTTCTCCATGCCGTGCTGGCCGCCCTGCCCGCCTTGGCCTCCCTGGCCGCCTGTACCGCCCTGACCGCCACCAACCAGATAACCGATGGTTGTGCCACCAGGGTCCAGATGGCGACGCTTCCACGACTGGGACATGGTGAAAACATCAACAATGCGGTTGCTTGAAAGTAGCTCGCGGAATTTCGTCCCACCGTGCAGGCCATTCAACGGGTAACACGCGGCACCGTTGATGCTGACGGTCATCTGGTCGCCACTAAACATTTGCTCAGGCAATTTCAGACCATGAGAGTTGCCGCGCCCGTCTAGCTTGTTTCCGTCAGCATCAAACAAATCGAGCCAGTACCCGTACCAGTGGCGAGATGACTTCACACCCATCCACGCCCACGGGGCATCTTCGCAGGTATACGAAAAGTCAGTCACAGTACCGCGGGTAGCGGTTGATTCCACGCGCACCTGACGGCCACGACGCGACACTCTCAGCGCCACCCGGCCACCATCAGCCCATGTGACGCTGCCACCGTCAGCAAGGCACACCATGAACTCAACAAATGACCTATCCGGCACAGACAGCGTGACGCTGGCCTTCCCGGATTTAGGTGGATCTGCGAGGCTCTTATCGAGCAAATTGTTGCGGTAATACGCCCGCACGGCCTGATTCCCTAGCAGCCAATCGCCAACCTCCGGGGCAGTCGGCCACACTTTCCGGCCGCCAAGCCACAGCGCCTTAATCGGCCTGCCACCAAATGAAACCGCTTTCGCGTCACTTAACTGCGGCATCTACGCCCCCTCGATGTACAGAGTCGACGTATCCGAGCCAGTACCCAACTCAATGCGGCGCACAGACTCCGATGCAACCAACTCAGCGACCTGCCCTTGAAGCGCTTGAATCTGCTGACGCTGATTCTCCACCAGCTGCTGCAACGACGTCACAGCCGACCCCTCGGCCTTCGCCTTCACCTGCTCCGTGACCCACTCCCGGGTTGCATACCCAGAAAAATCAGGTGTATCCACACCTTCCAGAGCGGACACCCGCTCCGAAAGCGCATCCACGCTACTTGACTGCGCCAGCGGCTCCACGGCCTTAGACACTCGCTCATCCACGCCAGCAGCCGAGACTGACTCATCAGCCTTAGCCAACGTAGATTGGACATCGTCAGATAGCTGATTGCGTGCCCACCCAGTTTCCGGCGCGCCCACTACGGTGTTTTGGGCTGCGGCCTCAGCACGCGCTGCAGCGTCTTTCGCAGCAGCAACCTGAGCGGACATCGACTCCTGCAGCCTGGTCTCGATAGCGTCAGCAGTATCAGCGACCGTAGCCTCAATGCGCTGCTCCGCCTCAGCAATCTTCGTTAGTGCAGACTCGACACGGCCAGTCACGTCCGGCGAGTAATCCACCTTCGCGTCCAGCTGGTCTTTCAGGTTCACGCGCCCAGACAACGGCAGGTCAATCTCCCACACCTCATACACGCCAGAAACCGCCAGCTCTACCCGAATACGACCGGGGTCAAGCTCCGGAGTCTCAAAAGTCCCCTCTTCGAGACGTTGCCTGTGCAGCTCTCTGGTGACGATTTCCGTGCCCTCATACGATGGCCTGGACTCCACGGACGAAACCGTGACAGTGCCACTCGACCGCTCACGAGCTTCATTGATGAAAGTCCCATAAAGGATGGTCATAATTCACCTTCTTCTTGGTCAAAGACTCCTGGGTCGCCCGGATCTACGCTGGACATCACGCGAGTACTGGACTGTTTCTGGGCAAGGAGGAACGTGTACCCATGCCCTCCGAGCAGGTAACGCCAGCGGCCTGCGTCCTGGAACACCCTGATAGTCACGCCGTCCTGGGCTTCATACGGGCTAATCACCAGCGGCAGAATGTCCATCACTGTCGCCTGGTCTTTCGCCGCCCATCCGGTAGCCCACGACTCAGCGAGCAGTGAACCGTCAGCTCGGTAGGCTTCCAGCCACACCCTCTGCCAGTCCCCGCCCAGAGCATTCGTGCCTGACACTCCGCACTTGGCTGTAATCAGCCACGAACCAGGAGTCTTGAGCACCAGCCCGCCGTCCGTGTCGATTTCCACACCGATGAGAGGCCCGACCTGCTCAGTGAAGGGAATCTGCATGCGCGTCCCTGCGGTTTGGTCGCCGCGGTACGTCAAATTCTTTGAACTAAAGACATGTCCACGGCCACGCTCGTCCCACAGGCTCTGCGTTTTGCTCTGCTGGTCGGTGATAGCGGTCGTGAGATCCGGTAGGTCGCCTTCAGAACCGGTAAACGCCTTCACGAGGGGGCTGATGATGGAACTCTTCAGCCCCTGAAGGAATCCGTTACGGGCTTCCTCTGCTGCTGCAGTGATACCAGTCAGCGCCCGCCGACGGACAAACGCCTCGTCATACGACGCCAACTCCTGCAGACCCGAAGGGTTCAAAGAGCCCTCCGGCCTCGGATTGCTGCCACCAGGTGCAATGCCCATCAGAATCCCCGCCTTTCTAGCTCGGCCTTAATTTCTTGCTTTGCTTGGTCATCGAGTACATCGAGCATCGCCTGCACCCGGCTCGGCTCCATGCCATCCGGGCGAACACCGGGCTGCTCTGCTTCTATCCACTCGCCGCCTAGTGAATCCCAGACGCTGCCGTCCTCCGGTGGTTTCGGCGGCCGGTAGAAAATCTGTTGCTCGTCCAAATGCAGGCGCCCACCACAGCGGTAAATCTGCTCAGAAATATCCTCGAGCACCTTGCGCGGAAACAGCAGCGGCACCTGTGAGTTGGAAACGTTGACCAGCATCCACAGGAACATCTCGCGCGGATTGTCTAGATCGCAGTTATCCTGCGTTGGAATCGACATTTTATATCAGCCCCAATTCCTTGATTGACGCGAAGAAGTCACGAGAAAGACCCAGCAGATAATCCACTGGGTCTTGGTCTGTTTCTTCGTCACCAGTGGTGATTTCCCACTGGTGCGGTTGCTCGGCTGACTGGGTGAGCACGATTGAGCTGACTTGCTCAACGACCACCCGGCCTTCCTTTGAGCCGGGTATTTCCCCGCCTACACGGTCGCCGAGGAAGAAGTGTCCTTGGCCGTTATCGCCGACCAGGTACGGTGCTCCGTCCTGGATGTTCATTGTGTGGGCAGTGCGCTCACGGGTCTTAAAGAACCCAGACCGCAGGGCGATGAGTGAGGACAGCGTGTAGGCCTTATCTGCCCCGTCCTCGAAGTTCTCGAGGTAGTGATCCCACCCGAGTTTTCTGGTTCGCAGTGGGTTTTTCACGCTCATGAATGCGCCCAGCACATCCTCGTAGAGTGGTGCGGCTGCGCCGTCGACGATGGAGCCCAGACTTGGCTGCAGAATAAATGACCCGAGGATATTGAACACCAACTTAGTAGCAATACTGATACTTTCGTTGATGCCCGGAGACGAATGCCCACCCACAGTGATCTGCCCGACCGTCGCCGGCTGCCATGTGAACCGCGTCGACGCCGCAGTGTTATACGGCTCGTTGGTGCGGTACACCACCCACGGTTGTTTCGGTGCGATACCCAACCAGCCGGCTAGGGTGTATTCCTCCGCATCCTCGTACTTCTGTAGATGCACGCGGGCTTCATCCACCAGGTTTTCGGCCAGCTCCACGCCGGTGCGAACCAGGCCACCGGCAATAGTGCCACCAATGCTGGTTTGTTCCCACCAACCCGACTTGTCCACGATTTCGACAATCAGTTGGCCATCACGCTTCAACCCAGCGCCCGGCCACGGCTGCGGGTCACCGGTAAACCACCGGTCCAGCTTCACCATCAACCGCCCATCCGCCAGAATCGGCTTAGCAACCTCATCGAACGTCTTGAAACGCGAGGACACGATGCACCACGGCGAATCATCCAACAGCAGCGAACCGGGTTTGACTAGCATCGGCCAGTCCTTGTAGTTCAGGCCACGCACCCACGACTTGAAATCCAGTGGGTCATCCGGCAACTGCCACAGATTTCCGAAGTGTCTAAACAGGTTCATAAACAGGGTTAGCTTCAGCACGTAGACTGCGGGGCCGGGCATAACCCACGCCTTAGGAAACTGAACCCCAGCAGGTGTTAGCGGGTTAGGCCACAAGTCAATGTGCTTCAGTTTCTCGTAGTCATGCAGGAACGACAGAGTGACAACGCGGTCACCGTCCTCATCCTGCTCCGACACACAATCCGAAAGCGTGCCGCACCAACGGGCACCGTCCTTATCCACACGGACATGCACATTAGCCTTATCCCGCTTCCAGTACTCCGCCACCCACCGGGCAATATGATGCTCGGCCGGCAACGTGATGTGGCCGGGGCCAGTGTCATTCAGCTTCCACTCAAACGACAGGTCGCGCTCACCGAACACCTGCCCACGGTACTTCCAGTCACCGTCATAGATATGCACAGCCGGGGGCTTCCGGCGCAGGTCATCCCGCTTCCGCCTGGCCTGCATCGTCGACGAATAAATCCGCTCAAGAACAGCGTGGTTCGCCTCCGCCATCGTCTACCCTCCCCACGGCCTCGTGTGCTGCGGCTCCACAATGATTTGTGCAGTCGCACCCGCGATATTGCCGATACGCCCGTAGGTTTCACGGATAATGCGGGCAATGAAATCAAACGTCAACTGAACCGCAACGTCCGGAACAATCGGGTCGAGCCAGTCTGGTTTCACGCCGTTGATCCACTCGGTAATTTTCTTCGCAATATCCTCCGGCGTGAGCGCCAGGAACTCCGACAACCCAATCGCGTCGACCAGCTTTTCCAGCTTCTCACCAATCCAGATACGCCACGTTGTCGGCAGGTCGAACGGCAGCAGCGGAAACGGGTCAACATAAACAGGAAGCTGTGTCGGCGGTAGATGCGGTGGGAGCTGATTCTGGAAAAATTGACCATTCATCTGCGCCCACAGCAACGTCCCGTCGTTGGTGGTAATCATCTCCTCGAACGGGTCTGTATCCACCAGCACTTCCCTGCCATGTGGCTGGAACGGCAGATACACGAACCGGTCTAGCCGCCTATCTACCGGTGTTGACAGGTCAATATCCGGCAAGCCATACTTCGCGGGCGCTGTCAGCACCCACTTCGGCCATGCAGGAACATCACCCGGATTGGTTACCGTCACGCTATCCGACGCCCAGTTAGAGCCGTCGAACACGAACTCATCCGTAATCGGCTGCGACTGCCAAAACGGGTTCGCCGCCACCACCACAACTTGCATCCGCATGTTCGCCTGCTCGTGCGGGTCAAGGTTGTTCTCCACCTCCGGGGCTTCCGCCAGCCGAACAACCAGCCAGCGGCGCCCAGACAGCTCCGTGTCGCAGATGAGCTGGAACTCCCGCTCCGCAGACAGAGAGCGGCGGAAACGGGAATCCACCCGCGCCCAATCCCCGCCCGTATCCCCGGCGATATTGAGCCGCAGCACAACGTTACGTTCCGCATAGTTGATTCCACGGAATGACTTGCCGGGCTTGCCGGCAACACCTCGATACACCGTGGAAAACGGTGCATCAAACAGTTCACCGACAGCACCTTCACGCAGCCTGACTGGGGAGCCGATGGAACGCGGCCCATGAATATGCCACTCAACTCCATCAACGCCCCTAATAGTGATGTTTGCCTGCTCCTTGAGCATTAGCGGGCACCTACCTTCCCCTTCTTAGCCTTCTCACGGCGATACAGCGACTGCATCTGACCGAAATCACTAGCGTTGAACACGTACGTGTCCCCAACCTGCTTTGTGCCGTAGCCTGCTTCCGGGCTGAACCGGGTCTGAACCGAGTCCTCGAGAACACCGCGTAGTTCCGCGAGTTCCGAGTTCTCCGCGATCATCGCCGGGTTCAGGCGGTTCATGCCGAAGGCGTTCATGACCTCTTCGACTTGGCCGACGCCGATGTCGTACACGCCGAGGGTTGCTTCTGCCAGCGCGTTGCCGATACCGGATGTGACCTTGCCGGTGTACCAGGACGCCACATCACCGGCGACGCCGAATAGTCCCTCGATGGGCACCATGCCGGCCATGCCAGCCACGCTCGGCGGAGTGGGCAGGCCTGGAACGCCCAGCATCGACGGTGCGATTCCAGCGCCAGCTAAAGCAATATCCGCCCCGGCCGCGCCCGCCGTCAACGCAGACCGCGCGCCCGTTCCCGCCAGCTGGAAACCAGCGGACACACCCATCGACGCCAGCTGCGAGAACGTATTAGACGCGCCATAAAGGTTCTGCGCCAACATATCCCGCATACTTCCGGACAGCTTAAACTCCGGCACCGCATTCAGCGCGCCACCAACAGCGTCACGCAACACCTGGTCACGCACCGCGTCAGGGCCAGCGTCGTTGAGAGTTTTCGCCATATCCGGGTCGGCGTCAACGGAATCTGAGTTGATGACCATCTCGCCCTGCGACAGCCACGCGAGGACATCATCTAGATTCTTGCCGTTACCGCCATAGACCATGCCGCCCTTCTTAAAGCCAGGCAGCTTGCCCTTAAACCGGCTCATCACCGACTCGGCCTTAGCCATATGGCCGGAGTACCGAGACGGGAACGCTGAGCGCTGCACAGCCTGCGCAGCCGCGCCCGGATCCATCGACTCCCAGCCCGCAACCTTCTTCAGCGCGTTGAGGAACATCATCGCCGACGCACGAGCATTCATGCGCTCCGAAATGTCACCCCACGCCCCGTTATTACGCTGCTGGAACAAACCACTGGAGTCATGGTCGGAACCAATCGCGTCATACGGGTACTGCTGCGATGCGGTATCCACGCTCGATGCGTACATCTTGGCTGGGTCGCCCACCTCAGTCAGGACAGTTGCCCACGCAATCTTCGCGGCATCAAATCCCATACCGAGCATGGCTGCAGCCTTGGCGACCTCCTCAGCGAAGAAGTCCTCGCCGAGCTTGTATTCGCCCTTCTGCACGGTTCCGGCTGGCACCTGAGCGATAGCTTCAGGAGCCTCCACCGGTTCCGTGTCCAACTCAACAGCGGTAGCGTCGAGTTCGTCAACGTCCACCGGAACATCGCCGTCAACGACAGCTGTTGCGTCCTGCGCTTCCAGTTGCGCGTCTGCCGCGTCCTCAATCTGCTGCTGCGCCTTCTGCCCGTCCGGGTCACCCTGGGTGGCCTGAACGAACATCTTCCGGGCAGCAACGATGATTGGCGGAATCTCATCCGGGATACCGAACACACCGAGGATGTCCTTGATGTGCCCGGACACGAATGCCTTGGCCATATCGCCGATGGCGTCAGACCAGGTGGTTGCTTCGCCAGTTGTGCTGGTGTCAACCATCCCAGCCTGCTCAGCCTTCACCGCGACATCATCATCCAGCGGAACCATGTTCGGGTCAGCACCGGTCGCCGCCGTGGTCGACGTGACAGCCGTGGACGCGCCGCCAGTAGTGTCGGAGAAATCAACCTCCGGCACATCAGCCACAGCATCATCCATGCCGGTCGGGCCAGTGTAGCCCGGCGCGGCCGGGATCCATGCGTGGTGTGTGAACTGCGGGTGGTTCCACGGGACTGCGCCGCCGCCGATGGCTCCGCCGCCGTTACCACCACCCATCTCAACGTTGGTGCCGTCCGGCAGGGTGCCGGAGGTGTGGCCGAACTGCCCGCCGCCGTTGTCGTACCAGCCGACGCGGTAGGAGCCTTCTGGCCCCATGCCGATGTTGGCGCCGTTCGACCGAAGCCACGACAACTGCGACGAAGTAGAGAATTTTCGTGGCCACGGGTTCAGGCCGAGCATGAACGCGGCGATGTTGCCCTGCGTGTACGAGCAATCACCCCATGCGCCGTCACGCCCTGGATAGTTCTCATACGGTGCGCCTTGCAGTGAACGTTCTGCCTGTACGCCGGCAACGTTGTCGCCTTCGACGAATCGGCGGACTTCTGCCGCGGTACGGATGCCGCCGTTGGCGAAGGCGCGGACTGCGCTGCCCTTCGGCCCCGTGCCGCCAGGTGTGGTGGCGTCGACGCGGTTGCCGTCGTTATCGACCAGTTGTAGGCCGAAGATTTTGGCTACGTCGTTGAGAATTGCGGTGGAGCGGCCGCGCTTTGACCGAGCCAGTGGGATGTAAGCCTCACCGCCGGTTTCTGGTTCTGCCCATAGTCGCCAGTCGCCGGCGTTTGCGATTTGTGCGACGTGCTTTTCGCGTCGGTGTCCGCCGTTGGCGTACTGCTCCAATCGACGGATGCCGCCGTTGGCGTAGGCGGTGATACCACCGTCGACTAGGGCGATGCCGCCGTCGCCGAGCGAAATGAGGCCTTGGACAGCGCCCGGCAGAACGTTACGGATAGCGTTGCCGACAGCGCCGGCCATTGACTTAATACCGTTGATTAGGCCTTGGATGATGGCCTTACCAGCGTTGACAAGCCAGGAGCCAGCGTTGGCGAATGCGTTGCGGATGTTCTGCGGGAACTGCTTGACGTGGTTCCACGCCTCATCAATCTTGGCCTTGACCGAGGAGGCGAATTCCTGCAGCTTCGACACCATCGCCTGCACCGCGTTGGCGATAGCCGTCTTAATGGCTTCCCATACGGCCTGGGTGGTTGCCTTAATTGCTTCCCAGGCGTTGGAGATTAGGTTCTTGATGTTCTCCCAGGTGGAGGACACGAACCCTGTGAATGCCGACCATGCGCCGGAAATGAACGAGGAGATGGCATTCCAGATTGTGGTGACGGCGTTCTTAATCCCGTCCCATACGCCCTGGATGATAGTGAGGATAATGTTCCACACGGTGGTGACAATGGACGTGAATGTTGCCCACGCTGCAGTGAAGAACGCGGCGATACCGTTCCACACGGTGGTGACAACAGTCTTGATGATGTTCCACACGGTCTGGAACACCAGGACAATGCCGTTCCATACTGTCTGCACCAACGCGGTGAAGATAGTCCACGCGGTTGTGAAGAACGTCTGAATACCATTCCACGCGAGGATGACAATGTTCTTGATGCCTTCCCAGGCTGCGCTGAAGATGCTCTTGACGAACTCCCAGTTAGCCTGAACCTGGGCCTTGTACGCCTCCCACGCGGCCGCGAACCACTCGGTGATGGCGGTCCAGGCGTTGGAGATAGCGGTCTTGATGCCCTCCCACGCCTGAGAAACAATACCCGTGACCGCGTTCCACTTCTCAGAGAACCACTCCGGAATACCGTTCCAAACCTGGACAATCCACTCCCACGCGGCCTGCGCCCAGTTCTTGATGTTCTCCCACACCTGACCCATGAACTCCATAAACGAAGCCCACAGACGCTTACCAGTCTCAGTCTGCGTGAAGAAATACACCAGCCCAGCGACAACCGCGGCAATAGCGGTAACCAGCAGGCCGATTGGGTTAGCAGCAATCGCCATCCCCAGCGCCTTAATCCCACCGACCGCCAGCTTCAAGCCCTTCACAAGACCGGAGGTGATGGCCTTGCCAGCCATCTTCGCGTACACGCTGGCCTTACCAAACGACAGGCCAAGCTTGCCGACAGCGCCAGACACACTCTTCAAAGAGCGCCCCATCTGCCCCATCTTGAACGCGCCCTGGAACATTTTCAGCCCACGAGTCGCCGAGGTAAACCCAGACTTGGCGACCTTCGCGAACCCAGTGATACCAGACGCCGACCCCTTAATCGCGGGGCCAATGCCTTTGAACATCTTCTGCAGCTTGCCGCCAGACGAAGCGACCTTAGCGAGTCCACCAGCGGCAGCATCGACCGTCTTGAACCCAACAAACGCGGTGACAAGAGCGTTCACAACGCCCTGGTTCTCGCGCATCAGGTCACCGACAGTCTGCAGGATCGGTGCCAGCACATCCGCAAGCAGCGGCGCTACTACACCGAGCGCGCCGGTGATAGACACAATCGAGGCGGTCATTCCGGCTTCGCCCAGCGACATGCCGACATCCATCAGCGCCGGCATAATGTCCGCAGCTGCCTGCCCAATCTCACGCAGGGAGCCGCCTAGCGCGCCGAACAGGCCGGAGGCATCATCTCCACGTAGACCGGACTGGAACTCACCCCAATTGCGGCGCACATCGTCGAGCATTGCCATGACCTCATCGGCCTGCTCACGGGTGCCGAACGCCTTGAACATGTAGCCCTCGGTGTCCACACCAGTCTGCAGGTACTCAATACCAGCCTTAACTTTGGTGTTGACATCATCAATCGCCCTGCTAAGAGCGGAGAACACCTGCGGCCCCATCTTGAACGGCGTCGCAAGCAGCGTCTCGCCGAAACGCCCCAAAGCGGCATCAACATTCTTCAAGGCACCAGTGAACGTCTCACCCTGCGCCAGCGCCTGGCCGCCAATGGTTTTATCCATCGCTTCCTGCAAATCCTTAAAGCTGATTTGCCCCTTGGAAGCCATTTCCTGGATTTCCTCGCCCGTCTTACCCAAATGGCGAGCCAAAGCCTGGGTTGCTGGAATAGAGTTTTCTTCCAACTGCGTGAGCGTATCGCCCATCACCTTGCCCTTATTGATGGCCTTGGTGAAAATCGGTGCGACCTCGGAAAACTCCTTATTCGAAAACGAGGCGGCGTCAGCGATAGTAGAGAGCACACCGGTCATCTCCCTGCCTGGCTTAATGCCCGCTGCCATAGCCATAGCAGCCGCATCAGCGGCTTCCGATGTAGCGAACGCCGTGCCGGTCACAGCATCACTGACGCTCTTCATAGCTGCATCCACCATCGGAGCATCGTTGTTCGCCAACGTCATCAGTTTTGCCCGCGCCTGCTCAATCGCATCAAGGCGGCCAAAACCCTTCTGCAGAGCACGTCCCAGTGTCGCGCCAGCAGCCGCGCCAGCACCAAGCGCACCCTTCTTCAGAGTCGACTTAATCCCGCTAGACAGCTTGGAGCCAATCTTCGAGCCATGCGACGTTGCCTTCGACTCCACCCCAGACAACTCCTGGGAAATAGCCGCACCAATCCCCTTCGCCGAGGGAATGATCTCCACGTATGCGGTCGCAAGATTTGCTGCCACGATGACCTCCTACACTCCGAGGAGTTTCGCGAGCTCCTCAGCTGGCACCTTCGTAGTGCCGCCAATCTTCTTTCTGTCAACGCCGTCATCAACGCCGGGTCGTTTAATGGGCTTCGGGAACTTCCGGCCCCTCTGCCCGTCTGGTGTTCTCTGCCAAATCAGAATCCGCAGATAGTCCGCATTCAGGGCCAGCAGCTGCTCCTGCAGCCCCCACATCGCGTCCTCGCCAAGCTCCGCGCGGACAGACGCAGAACCCTGGTCAAGGCCTGAGACGAACGCCACGAGGTCGCCCCAGGTGTAATCGGGTGCTGGGAACCACCGCAGCCTCATCCCAGCGTTGATGAGGTCTGCTTCCAGCGCCCGCCGTTTCTCACTGTCCTCGAGCCTGTCAACCAGGCTTAGGATTCCCCCTGGGTGACGCCTGCGTCCTTCTGCCACTCCTCAACAAGCTTTTCGATGTCCTTCATGCCCATCGTGTCGATGACCGCCAGCGCCTTATCGTCAGCAGCGAGCTCGAACATCTGGAAAAACTGCTCCTCATCCGGCAGTTTGCGGAGCTTACGGATAACGCCGAACGGCAGCTGGTCGAACTTCGGCAGGGTGAACTTCTTGCCGTCGTACTCGTGGTGGAACTTTTCAAGAGCCATAGAACTGTCCTTTTTGTGTGCAGTGAAATGAGAGAAAAGAGGGGCGGTAACTTCCCTTTAGCGCGACCGCCCGGCGCGCTACCCAACTACTGGTCGCCAGTTGAAGGGTCAGTGTTCTCCTCAGTCGTTTCCGACGCGCCCGCGTCAGCTGGCGCTGCGGCGGTGGACTGAGTGGTGTAGACCTTGTTGCCCTTCTTATCGACAAACGCCTCCACAGTGACCTCAACCGACATGACAGCCGAGTGAGTCATCTGTAGCTCACCGGTTTCGATGATCTGGCCATCGGGGATGAACTTGTCGATTTTGGTGTCGCCGTCGAGTACCTGAATCATGAAGGACTTGTGCGGCAGAACCTTGGAGTTCTGCTTAACCTCGACCTTGCCGTCGGAGCCAACGGTGACGTTCTCATCGCCGTAGATGAGCTTCAGAACCTCGGGGTTACCGAGCTCGAAGAACGAGAATGCGAAGGTCTGGGTGTGGTCGTTCTGCAGGACACGCACGGTGTCGCCGCCCCACGCCTTGACCTTCTCAGTGTCGCGCTCATTGGCTTCGGTCACGCCGTCTTCGGAAATGAAGCCAACGTGAGTCCAGCCATCGGCCTTGAGGTCAGCGCCTGCCTTCGGGTACTGCGCCGGGTCCTCGATGAGGTCCTTGACCCACAGGCCGCCGGCAACGTCGGGGATACCGGCGAGAACATTCTTGGTATTTCCAAGTGCCATGGTTTTCTCCTTAAAAATGAGTAAAACCCCGACTGTGTTAGT
The DNA here is from genome assembly GCF_937999985.1 of uncultured Corynebacterium sp. Taxonomy (GTDB): domain Bacteria; phylum Actinomycetota; class Actinomycetes; order Mycobacteriales; family Mycobacteriaceae; genus Corynebacterium. Next base: position 21,837 of record NZ_CALLDG010000184.1, on the reverse strand, counting down.
CGAGGTTTGTTGCAATCATCAGCTGCCCGGAGAATTGGTACCGGGTCAGTTTTGAGGTTGGGTCAGGGAAGTTTGCGGGGCCGGCTGATTCTTTCCACCACCGCACCCATGCGTCTCCAACCATTGTTGTGCGCGCCGCGAATAAGGCTTCGCGTGCTTTGTTTGCCATGTTTGCCGCTTCTGCTGGGTCAGCCGCGTATGCCGCTACCGCGAGCATCGCAGCGTCGGTCACCAGGTTCGACATGATGCCGCCGACACGATTCACCCGGATATACGGTGCTGTGACGTCACGAGGTGGTGTCACATGCGCCCGGAATCCAGCGTCGCGGAGAATCTGTAGTGCGACTTTTTCCGCAGAACGAATAGCCACCGGTTATCGCCCCGCATCCAGTGCCTTGAGCAGCGTGTTGTTATCCGCTGTGTCCTTGGCCGCTTCATACGACTCGGTAATCACAGAGACGCGGTGACGGGTCTTACCCGAATAGGAGGACACCTCGTAGCCGGCGCCTGCAGCGTTGGCGATAGCGCGGCCACGGGCTTCCAAATCGGCTACTAGGTTGGCGTCTTTGCGCATCTCCGTAAAAGCGGAGTTGTGCAGCTTCACGCGCTTGACGTTGAACTTAAGATCCATCGCGGTCACCCACCTTTTTGAGTCTGACTTCTACGAGGCCGGGGCTGAACCACGGGTTGTTATCCCAATTGGACGGTTCACCAACCAGGGTGAACTCGCCGACACCAGGAAGGCGGACACGGTCACCGGCATGAATACGGGCTTCCACCGGGGCGTAGAGTGTGGCGTCCCACTCCACCTGATAGACGTGGCCATCTGGTCGGCCTTCCACGCGCCCGCCGACGTACCAACCAAAAACGGCGACAGTCTCCGGTGCTCCTGGCACCTCAACTTCATCGTCGAACTCGTTGACCTTCACTGCACGCCGCAGCACCTCGACGGCATACTCGCACTGGTACGGACTAGTCATCGCGCCCCCAACCACCAGCCAGGCCGGAGCGTTTCACCGCATGCCTCACACGGCGAGTTCACCGACCCCATCAGGTACGGGCAACCCTCGTAGTCACGCACGCACCGCGACGGCCTAGAGGCAATCGTGTCGATACCAAACGCCCCATCAGAATTCGAGGCCTTGCAGAGATCCTGCAGCTCCGTTATCTCCGATGGGAAAAACAGCGAGCGCCGCGACTGCCGGTTATCAAACGACAGGTTCTGCGCGAATGGCCCAGCCGACATTTGCCGCTGCGTGATACCACCGGAGCCAGACTCCGCCCAACGGAGAATCGCGCCACGAATAATCGCCGCTGCAGCATCAGCGAATGCGAATTCCTCATCGTCGATGCAGGGCGCTACACGCCTGGCGAGCGCCAAACCATCACGAATTAGGATCTCGGCCTGTTCGGTGGGGATGTCCTTGTTGAAAACGTGGATGTCCTCAACAGTGATGATGACTGGCATCACTTCCTCCTCCCCTAGCAGCAGAGCTGCTATTCAGTAGCTGTCTTCGAACGCGAAGTCCGCCGCGTGGTTTTCTTGGGCGCGTCGATACGCTCCCATGCGCCCTCCGAGAGCAGCTCCTGGCCGCGCTCATCACACACAGACACCTCGACGCCGTTCGCCTTGTTGACAAGCTTCATCGCTCTAGCCCTCGCTACCGAGCTCGTAAGCGACGAAAGCGTCCTTGTCGAGAATTGCCCAACCGAAGATAACCTCCGTCAGGAAAGCCACCGCGTTGCGGCGCTGCAGGTCACCATTGCCGAACGGGTCACCGTACTCGATGCGCTTGAGGGCAATATCCAGAGCGCGACCGAAACGCAGAGCATTCCAATCGCCACCGAACGCGCGAACCTTCGTGTCCGCAGATGCGTCCATCTGGCCAGACACCGAGCGGGACACAGCCACAGGCTGGCCTGCATAGTTAGTGACCTGGCCGCCCATTGGAATCTCGGGGTTCAGGCGACGGCCTTCCTTGTCGCGGGCATTGGCCAGCATGGACACCATGCGCGGATCCATAGCGAAGCCAGTGAAATCGCGGGCGGTGGAGCCGCCGACAACAAGGTCGTAGCCCTGCCACAGCTCCGAGTCCGCGGTCTCCGGAGTGCCGGCAACCTTGACCCGGTTAGTGGTCTGGTTAATGAACTCCGGATTACCAGACAGCGCGGCGCCGTCGGAGGCCTGGCGGCCATGAATGATTGCAAGGTCAATCTGGCGGGCAAGAGCAGCCGACAGTTCCTCGCTCATCATGTCCATAGTGTTCGCCGGGTTGGCCACCAGAGTCTCCATAGAAAACTCCAGGCCCACAACAGCCTTAATCGGCTTGATGGACTTCGCGCCAACCTCGAACTCGGAGTCCGGCTTGTTTCCCAGCTCGCCGACAATCGACGCGGACGGGCGCTTAGTCAGCACCGGGATGATGTTCTCACCCAGAATGACCGGGTGAGCCTTCGCCAGCGTCGGCACAATCGACTGTGCAGTCGCCGCGTTCCAAATCTCATCAGAGACACTACGGGGCAGCAGCGCGGAGCCGCCGTTTCCCCCAGTAAGAGTCTCTGCAGTCAGAGTAGCCATAATGCTACCTGTCCTTTCTGCCACACATGGTGGCCTAGTCTTGTTAGTTCAGGCCGAGGATTGCCCTGGCCTGCGAGTCACGATCAACGCCGCCACTTAAGCGACCGACCGACTCCACGACCGGAAGACTCGGCTTCGCCGACTCCCCCAGCCGCTTGTCCACGTATGCAGCAATAGCCGCCGCAGACTCCGCCATCGATTCGGCATCATCACCCGTAATCAACTCACCAGGAATGCCGTGCTTGGCTGCCAGCTCTGCGCGTGCCGCGGCAAGAACACTTGCCTGCTTTTCCGCCTCCAATGCCGCAATCCGCTCCTGGGCTTTTTGCAGCTCACTCTTGCCAGCTTCTTCAGCTTCCTTAGCGCGCTGCGCCAACGGGCGCAGCTCCTTGTTCTCCGTGCGATACTTCGCCGCCTCACGACGAACCTTGTCCAACGCGGACTTGTAATCCTCGATGGTCATTTCCTGCTTCTCTTCCGCGCCGTGATCCTCGCGAGCAGGTTCAGCCTGCGCCGGAGTATCTGGCGTGGAATCGGTGGTCTGCGCATCAGCGGCCGCTTCATTCGTAGACATAAATTTGTTTGCCCCTCCTGGGAGAAAAACACTTCGGGTACGCAAAAACCCCACAGAGCCCGCCAGGGGAATGTGGGGTCAATGCCGTGGCCATACAGGGAATTGCACCCTGCTCTACCCGTCTAGGTGGCCTGTTTATGGGATAAGAAAGCCCCGCTACCAACCTGGGTGTGGGGTCGCGGAAGGCCGAGGAATCGAACCCCGACGCCGTGACGTCCCATGCCGGTTTTCGAAACCGGTTGCCCACCACGGGCGGGGCCTTCCATGATGAAGCCCGGCGCGCCCCGTAGCGGGGCGGCCGGGCTGATTAGGGCGTGATTCTGATCAGGTCCAGTTCGGACCAAGGTCGATTACCGGGTCCATCGCGGCGAACTCGACAACAAGGTCGTGAGTAATGCCATCGCGCTCATCAGGATCGGCGTGAATGATCTCTTCATCAGTGCTCCAGATTTCGAGGAACCGGCGCTTCAGGTCACTTGGCACCTTTGCGCGTGCATCCACCAGGTCGTTGAGAAAAAGCTCGGGTGCGCTTCCTCCGGTGGTTTGACCGTAGGCGCCGTAGTGAGCGGCATCCCCCACTACGGCGTCGACTTCTTCGCAAAGCGCGTTGAAGCTATCCATCAATCCTCACCTCCGCTACGTTTCCATCGTTTCCCAGTGCTTGAATCCCGTCCCCTCGCTCCGGGTACAGAGTCACTATTTGATAACTATACTCGCTTAATCGGGGAGCGTCGGCTACTTCCACAGCTAGGTCGATTCGCCGCCCATGTGGGGCCACGACTTCCTTTCGAAGTGTTCGACCATAGCGACCACGTTCGGAAACGACATCGGGATCCTCGATGACTGCCTGCACGCCTTCAGGCCCCGAAAGCCACGAGATCAGTTCACTGTCACTCATCTTCGGGAAAAACGTCTTTGTCCTATCCCCGACTTCAGCGTCACCCCGCCGAATCGCTGCTTGCATATCGATCATGTGCTCATGCTTGTGTCCGCCTTGGATTCTCCTTCTTCTAATCTTCCACTGCATGACATGGTTGAGGGGAATAGATCGATCGAGTTTGCCAACGTCCTGCTTCCATCGCAATACCGCCTTGGCGTTTACATCTGTGGGCTTTCCGCCAGCTGCTGCACGCCGGCTGTTAATCAATTCGTCGAACTTGGCCTTGTTGCCTGCCTCCTTCCAGAGCTTTTCGAGGTCCCTGTTGATCTGCGGCAACTGAGAATCATCCTTGACTTCGATGCCCACGCATCGGCAGTTGTCATGGAACCTTGCCAGGCCGACGACCGTTTCGCGCGAGTATGCCGCCCCACGCGAGGCAAGCATCAAGCAAAACGTGCATGCCCCGGGTTCCGGGATTCGAGCGAACCCCGTTCCTGCTTTTAGAGTCGCGTGAATTTCTGTCTCGTGGGCAGGCTGTGCAACGAGACGCACTAACACACCATCTAGTTTTTCTCTTGCAACAGCAACCAAAGCTGGGTCAAAACTGCGCCGGTACTCCTTCGTAGCCCAATTGAAACCAGCACGCGCTTGCTCATACTCTGCCGGGTTAGCCACCTCGGGAAATTCCTCGCCAGCCAACGCTTCATCGAGCTGCCTGTTGAGAAACAGATGCTCGGCTGCAGCATACGCCGCCTGCTCTCCATACGTACGCTGAACGGCGTCGAAAGCCTCACGCATAGTGTCCATCCGCAACGGCGGAGCCATCCCATCAGTGTTTGCCCACCACCCGGCCAAGTCCTGTTGTGCCAACAGTTGCAGCTGCGCCATATAGTCGGCGTACTCATCATGCGTCGGCATCACACCACCCCCAAACGACTAAAGACCAGTGGAGTCACTACCAGATAGAAACGTGTCTAGATTTACACCGCTTCGAGCACGCGGCTGTGCTTCCATATCTCCACCGGAAGCCTGCACGGAACTAGCAATCAACGCTGCACGCTGCATCGCATCCCGTTTTGCAACCTCACGTTCCAACGAGCGCTGCTCCTCCGGAGTGAAACCAACACGATCCCAAATCACCCGAGAATTACCCGGCGCCAAACCCGCCTGCACAGCCTTGACCATCGCATCCATCGTCGCCCCAACCGTTGGTGTGGCCGGGTTGCCCCAGCGCGTACGCGACGCCTCAACATCAGCCACCGGCATACCGTCACGCCCGGCGCGCACCAGGCGGGAAACCTGCGACCAAGAGCGGCCAAACGATTTTTGGCGTCGCTCCGCGCGTTTGACCAGGCGTGCTTCCATCGCGCGGATAGCGTCGGCTGATGTTGCTTGGTCTCCTCGTAGGCCGAAGTAGTGTGACGGCAAGCCTGCTTCTGCTGCTGCGAGTTGCGCGAGTCCCTCGATTTGGTCGAGGAATGGTCCTGGTGGTTGTGGGTCGAATTCGCCGAGTTTTGGTTCGCGTTCATCGTCGCCGACTTCGCCGGTTGACCATACGCGCCCTGTAAGGATCTGCCAAGGATTCAGAGGTCGGCCGTCGGGGCCGACGAAATCATCAGAGCTCATGCCGATTGCGTAGCGCTGTGGTGCGGAGAAGAACTCGCGGTTGACGTCCATGGAAATCAGGGTGCGCACTGCTGCGTCTGCGTAGCGGCGTAGTGGCGCGGTTACTTCTGATTTGCCGCCGCGGTCGCCGATGCGGGCACGGTTGATAAATGGCACGATCTGTACTGCGCCGAGGTTGTTGCGCTTGCGGTCGGCAATCTCCCACGGGGAACCATGGCGTTCCCTGCGGGCCTTGACTACCTGGTCTGGTAGCCACAGGTCCACGCCGACGATGTCGCCGTTTTTGACCTCGCGGGTTAGTGCCGCGTCGAACAGTCGGGTGCGCGGGTTTAGTAGGCCTGTGGTGTTGTTTGCGTCGTGGCCACGAATGAGCTGCTCCGGTTCCCCCTCGCCGCCGCCGGTTACTGAGACGAATCCGATTCCGTAGATTAGCGTGTCGAGGTGAACCTGCCCGGACTCTTCATCCAGCGCGTTCGTTTCAAAAGCCTCGACCAAGTCATCATCGGCGTAGCCGAGGAAGTCCAGGCGTTCCTCGAGCACATCAACTGCTGTGCCAGCCCAACCGGAGACGGTCTTTAGCATCCGGCCGATATGCTCCGGAGTGGAGATGTTCAGCAGGTGTGCGGTGAACGAGCCGTCGTAGTACGACTCATGCTCACGGTTCGCCGCCGAGTGCGCCACAATCTGCGCCAGCATCGAATCCACCAGCGCCTTCTCCTCGCGGGAGAAAAAATCCGCTACCATACCGTCACCTTCCTTCTAGCCCTTGTTGGTTTCACCGGGCGCTTCGCTCTCGTGTATGTCCGTCCTGTGCATGCCAGCGTCGCTGCCACCAGTGGTGTGATGTCCGCGTCCGGGTTCGACCGGTTCCACGCCCATGCGTCACCAAGTTTTCGTTTCCTGGCAGCTGCAGCGGCAAGGTTCAGAGACGGCTGATCTAAATGCCGGAAATCATGCGACATCACAGCGTCGTAAAGCTGCGCCGTTGCTGCGGCCATGATGTTCGACCCGATGCGCGAGACTTTGATGCCCTCCGCTTCCAACGGGTCAATCAGCGAGCCAGCCGGCGACAACACATCGATGAGTACCGCGCGGGCTTCCTGTTTCTCCAAAATTGCCTTCAACCGCGGGATAACCCACTCAGGTGTGCCGCGGCGGTTTTCAATCACATCCGCCCACACATGACCATCAACAGTCATGCCGGCAGCCGCGATAGACGCCGAATCACGCGACGGAGCAATATCAATTGCTAACGCCACCGGCTCCCCATCATCAGACAAGTTCGGGTCAGCGCACGCCGTCCAGTCTTCAATCGGCAAGATTCGCGCGCTACGTTCCTGCTCCCACATACCAAGACGCTCGCGACGAAACGACGAATCCGCCATAGCTGCACGCTCCGCAGCGACAGTTTCGACACGCATACGCTTTCCAAGCGCCGGGTTCGCTTGGTACCACAGGTCGCGATCATCAGCGTCTATCTCGACATCGTCATCGGCGAGGACAGACCACTCTGCCCACCACAAAGTGTCATCTTCGTTAGAGTGCGCGGCGTCATGCATTCGCCGGAACACTTCACCGTTAATGTCTGTCGGGTCCGGCGGCGTGCCCGTCATGATGATTTGAGGGTCTCCGGCTGGCCCCGATGCGATCGTAGGCAGCAAAGCCTCTAGCGCTTCGTCCCGAAGCTCTTGCGCCTCATCAAGAACCAGAGTATCCACCGTGAAGCCACGCCCCGACGACTTTGACCTAGCGATAAACTCACACGAGCCACCGTTGGTGAGAATAATCTGCTCCTGGCCATTGACCTTACGGATATTCTTCACCAACTTCGCAAGCTCATCGTTCTCCTCGAAGAACGACGCCAAACGAATAAACGCCTTACGCGACGTTTTCACTTCGTGGCTTGTATGAATAATCCTCCGCCCGGACAAAACCATCTGCCCGAGCTCCAGAACCTCAAGGGCTCCGTTCTTACCATTCTGGCGAGGAACAGACAGCCCGGCGCGTTTAGCGACGAGGCGCCCGTCGTTGTCTCTTGCTGTGATGCCGGTGATGATGCCTTCTTGCCATTCGTCTGGGATAAGGCCACAGGCGCTGGCTAGGGCGATATAGTCTTCGCCGTCGTAGACGTCGGCTACGGGGGTTTTCGGCTTGGCGAGGAAGCTTGGCATTTGGCTACCCAGCCTCGGGGCGCTGGGCACGGCGTGCAGTGAGTTCGTCAAGGAAGCTTCCTCCCTTCTGCGAATCGGTGTCTGCGTCTTCTACTCGGTCGAGGACATCAATGAGGCGTGCTGACAGCGGGGCGATTGTTTTCGGGTCGGTCGCCTGGTCGATTTCCATCGCAAGGCGTAGGAGCAGTTCGTCCAGTACGTCTTGCTTGCTGTTGCGACGTACCGCGGTAGTGATGCGCCCGGCGCGAGGTATCTCTACGGGCGGTTGTGCCGTGGGGTTGGGCTTTCGGGCTTGTGGTTTTGGGTAGAGATCGGGGTGGCGCTGGCCGCGTTTTCTACATCGGCCTGAGCAGTAGAACCGTTGCCGCCCCGTCAGGGGTGTGGAGCAGACGATGCATGTAAGCCGCTGATTCATTGGCTGCTCCTTCGTTCTGTTTTTGTTAGGATGTCCCTACCTAGTCACACTTCATTTTCGCAGGTCAGGGGAGGTATCCAGGCAATGCAGTGCCCCTTTTGCTTCCGTGATTGGGACAGGGTTCCCTCCCCAGGGGCTTCACATGCGCTACCAGTTTCTAACGTGCCTTGGCTTCACCTTTGCTGCCCGGTGCCCTTTGGCTCCCTCCGCTTGGTTGCAGCACAGGTGCATTGGCTGGAGGGGGCCGAGGTTATGGCCGCCGGCGGCTACTGGGGTGATGTGGTCAGCCGTCGCGCTGAATGGATCTGGGAACTTCAGTGTCTTGTCGATAGGCAGACCGCAGCGGGCGCAGACGAGACCGTCGCCGGCTAGTAAGCGAGCTCTTTTTGCTCGGTAGTGAATGTTTCCAGTTCTGGACATTGGGAATCCCTTCCCGGCTGTGCCACTGGCAAGGAGAGCCGCATACAAGAAAATGCCCTCAAACCTAAGTCCGGTTTAAGAGCATGCGCTTCAGTCAAGCGTAGCTTAGCACACGGACTGTAAACCGCAGGTCACGAAGTTCTACCCTGTCGACCGCGTGTCGTCGCCACACTGATGTGCTGCGACTGCGCGCATGCAGTCTGCGATGTCGAAGAGTTCCACGCCTTCATCGCTCAGCGTCGTTGGAAGCTCACCTTGCCTCGCCCACTTCCTCAACGACGTGTGACTGACACGCACACCCAGCACCGCAAGAGCATCGGCAACCTGACGCGCAGAACCCTGCTGCGGAATCTCCCGCCGCGCTACCGGCTCAGGTGGACTCACTCTATCGCCTATCACCCGCCGATGATGCTCAACCTCGACGAGCACACCATCAGCCCACGAACGCTCCGCGACATCATGCACACGATCATGAAGCCAACGAGCCACGTACTCAAGGCGTCGACTGGTCGGTGGCCGGCACTGCACCTCGTAGGCCAGCGCCTGCGCCCAGTCCCACAGACACAACTCCGCCGCGTGCTCCACATCCAGCAAGTACACCGGTAGCGGCGGGCGAGCCCCCCGGGCACTCGGGGGACGACCCCCATTGACCCCGGAGGCAGGCGGAGAGGGGACCATCATCTCAGCGAGAGCGGGGGCCATAGATTCAATCGCGGACAATGCACGACCAAGCTGCTCAACCTGGTCTGGCGACAACGGTGGCATAAGGCTCCAATCAACAAGCCACAACAAAAAGAACTAGAGAACCAACAAAGGTAAAGGGGGTGGAAAGAAAGAGAGGGGGGAGGATATTTAAAAGCCCTCCCGACCCGTCCCGACCCGACCCGTCCCGACCCGTCCCGACCCGACCCGTCCCGACCCGGTGCCAGCCCGACAACTACTCCCCTTGTCGAACGGTTTTTTCGTCGACGGGAAAGTTTTTGGGTACGACAAAGGCCGCGTCGTCAAAAGCGCGTAGGCTCTCTTGGACGCACCGCATGCTCGTTTGTTTTTCGCCCCTCCTATCGCGGGGCGTGTACTCGAAAACTAGTTGCGGCGGCGTCGGCGACGGCGACGTGCGAAAGGCTCCGCTCCTTTGGCGGGACCGGCATCGCGCACGTGCGATGCCTTACGGCCCTGCGGCGCACCTCCCGCATGGTGTGCGGGGAGTGCCGGAAGCGACTGGACAACATTGACTTGAATAGTCTCGGCTGGCTGCCGAGAACTCCCTTTGGCGGCTCTACCCTCAGACTCAACCTGGCCATGGGAATCAGTATTGGGGAACTGCGGCTTGCCGGGCTCCTGGCTTGGGCCCGCGGCCGGGGACGTAGCGCGTACCGTTTTTTCTTCCTGAGAAGGGGTCACTGCCCGACTGGCTGTCGGGTTGTCCTGGGCCTCAACCTTGTCCGCAATAAGTGGATTCGGGAGTCCCTCCTTCTTGCACCAGCGCGCAACGAATCCCTCCCAGCGGGAGAGTTTCTTGCGCAGCTCCGGGCCATACATTGGAGACTCTGGTGGGTCGAGGAGCGGAAGTTCCTCCTCGGCGCGTTCGCCTAATTCATGCCGCAGCTGATTACAGCCACGGCATGCCGTCACATAATTGTCTGGGGTCGTCGGCGCATCGATGTCACGGTGGTCGTACTCACGGCCACGATCGGACTTCTTATCGCCCCAGACCACTTCATCACCGCAGTACCGGCACTGGTCTCCATCACGGAGCATGACCGGCACCTGCAACCCAGCACGGTTCTGATCGTTGCGGCGTTTCGTTGCCTTCGACTTCGCATCAGAGCGGATGACATGAACAAACGATTCACGCTCAACGAGCACGAATTGCCGCTCACCTTCAGACTCCACCTCGGTGATAATCCCGATAGTGATCAGATCCTGAAGTACAGGCTCCACCCGGCTAATGCCGATATGCCGGACGGCTGCACCATAGGTGATTTTGTAATCCGTCCACTGCTGCGCAGAATGCGTAAACAACGCTGACGCCGCGCCTTTGAGTTCACTGACCAGACGGTCATCGCCACGTTCGGCTGCCAGCTCATAGGCTCGCATCCACTCCGGGGCCTCGTTGAAAGTATCGCTGACCCTTACCCATGCCATGGTGCATCACTCCCGGACCGGGGCTGCCCAGCAGAAATATGGGAAGCGGTACCAATCATTCTTCGAACTCCAAATCAAAAACAGGCGCGGTAACAAAATGAACCAACACAATTGCTTACGGATCTCTACAACAAGGCACTGGTAGCGCCACAGCTAATCCTCGCTTTCCTCGTGATAACCGGCTTGGTCATCACCTTCATCAGACGGATAAGGCCACATGGTGTTCGCAGAAACAGTGCGGGACAGCACCCGGTACCGCACAGGCAAGCCATATGTGCGGGCCCGCAGACTGCACGCCTGGTGCACATCTTGTGCCTGTTCTGCGCTCATCCATGTCACCCCAGCGACGCGCAATGAATTCCATGTGTATCCGCCATCTGTTGACGCCACCACACAGAACTGCCTGACGGCCTTGTTATTGCTTACGCCGCTGTCACGCATCAAGAAACCTTCCCCGTTACTGCCGGCCGTTGCGCCCACTGACACGCAGACAGCAACTGCGCTGCCGTCCGACGAGCCTCGTCGACAGAGACGAACTCAATGTCCCCCAGGCGAACCCGGGGGCTACCACAGGCGACCACACACCGAGAAGCCTCAACATCGCCGAACTGTGCGATATCACGGTCGTAGGGCCCCCACCCCATGAGTAGCAATGCTCAATGAACAGCTTGTCCGGCCGCACGAGCTGTACCTCCACCTCGCGGGCGTACTCGTTCGCAGTACTGACAGCGTCTTCCCACGAGCCACACCACGCGACGCTACCGGTATCGTCCTCAACAACCCACGGCAACAAACTGCTTCCCGTCTTCTTCACCTGGAGCGTCATGGCTACGCCACTCCTCCCAGTGGACGAGCGTTGACGACAATGCACTTGGCCGGCGCATCCTCCTGCAACTCGGGCGTCTCAGGCTCCCTGTGGTCTTGGTTCTGGTCTTCTGCGTCACTGTCAATCTTCTTGGTGGTCATCGCGTATCTCCTGTCCATCAATGGTTAATTGCCCTGGAATCTCAGTGCGGGCGGGGCGCTTACGAGGGCCAAGGAATCGGTAAATCTGAATTTGGCGTCGCGTTTGCTGCTGCTCCCACCAACGCTGCGCAGCTGATTCATCTGATGTCATCTAGCTGTCGCTTTATAGTTCTTCGTCATCTCATTAAGCCGTCTGCGCTCACGCGCAACACGTCGCTGTTGCATGCGCTGTTTCTCCCGCTCAGGCATGCCCGCTCGCCGTTTACCATGAGCACCAGCGCACACATGCCGCTGGAACAGCAAATACCCCTGAGACCGCTTCCGCAGAGCTTCTTCCGCACTGAGGAACACAGCAGCACCATGTACGATCTGCACGTTCCCATCTGGATCAGACGATGCATCAAGGGCAAGTCGATGCCCCAATGGTGTGCACGCCCACCGGATAGGGAAACCGCAGTGCCTACAAACCCTTTGGCGTGGCATTTTTCCTCCTCATGTTTGACTACTATCGGCTGCTTAGTGCTTTTCGCCGCAGTGGACAATCCGCAACACGTGGGCTTCGACCTTCATCTGGAAAATCAGCCATCTTCTGCGCATCATGCTGATTTCAGCCCCTCCATACGCTGCTTGACGACGGGAACTGCTGCCCACGCTTTCTGCGCCGATAGGCCATCCCTTTTTCGGCACCATGCAATCGCTTCCCGAAGGCTGGCTCCTAATGACGTGAAGTGCAGGAGATCTAGCGCGGTAGCTTCCACATCAGAGAGCGCAAACTCAACCTGCGCCATCGCATTAACATCAGCCATAGCGACAGCTGCAGTACCGGAAATGATTGCTTCCACTGCGTGACAGCCCACCTGAGCTGACTCAGCGATATGTTCTACTGACATTCCCAGTTCTATGAGCTCGAGAACATGCCCCCGAGCATCAAGCCGGCACACCTCATAATCCCCTGGCGGAACTTCCCCAATACCCACCGCGGTCTTCAAAGCGTCTTGTAGCGAATTACAGATCACGGCCGGCGGAATCCCTGCCATTGCTACCTGCCAGCGACCGTCCGAGATTCGGCGGGCGCACCGTGGCCTATCTTTCTGGTTCACCTTGCACCTCACTTGCGATGTGCTCGATGAACTCCTCAAGCTGGCGCATAACGCGCTTGTCATCCTTATTGAAAGTGACCAGGTTCTCCAAGGCCCCTCTGGTGATGAACTGCTGCCCATCCCCATGCCGGCCTAACCGCCGAGGCAGCGTTGCCGGAAACCTCAGACTACGAGGCATCTCTGACATCACATCACCGAACGACACCTCGAAATCGATCGTGGCCGGTTTCCTGCCACCTCGGGGCACCGGGACTACTACGAGCACCCACCGATTCTTCGGTGAGCGAACCCTACGAAGCTGTTTCATGTCATGCCTCCGGCCAATACCGGGTCGCAGAGACGCCACTGTTCTTCTTTTTCATCTGGAGAACACGCTCAATGCTTTTGACAGACTTTGAAATAAAGACCGCCGTGCACAACCAAAAAATTGTTGTGATTGTCCAAATGATTGGCACAAAATTGAAATTGTCGTAGCCGGTAATGATGACCATTGCAAAAGAGGATGCGGCAAGAATCAGCGACATTGCCCATTGCAATTTGTTCCTGGTGTTGACGTGATCCAGCAAATCGTAGGCGTCGCGCCACATTGAGCGGCTGAACTTAACGTTTGGATTACTCATTTATGCTGCCTCCCGTGGATCGCTCGGGAACCCAACAGTCATAACGCGATCAACTTCGCAGCTGAAGATGCGCCAGTGCTGGCGACTCCCAGGAGTCTTCGGCATCGTGCGAAGGCGTCCCGCCTGGCACCAGCGATAGACGCGTTGAACATCTATGCCGAATTCGTCGGCGAACTCGCGCGGCGTCAGAGTTCTCCGTCTGGCGATCATGGTTCCCTCCGTAGACTGTGTATGCTTCATGGCAGTGTTCCTTTCAACACTTTCGGCCTGTCCCTGGTGCTAGCGGGGGCGGGCCCTTTTTATTTGGTTTGTGAGGCGCGCAGCCAAACCGCCGTGCGAAAGGCCCACGGCATTGTGGCTGGCTTGCGGCGACCGATTCTCATATCGCCTACGCGCCAGTGCCCGGCAGAGGAATCGAACCCCTGAGTAACCATTCGGGCTATATTTATTTATCTGCCTTTATGCTGGTAGTCATGGATATCGCAGCAATAGTTAGTAATGTCATCGCGGTTGCTTCTGCCGTATTCGCCGGGTGGCAAGCACTCGAAGCCAGAAAATCCCGTAGAACTGCGGAGCTCTCTCAGAAAGAGGCTGCGGAGAGTTCTGATCGAGCAGCTCGAAGTGCCGAGATTGCTGCTGAAGCCCAACGGAAACTCGCCGAAGCGCAACAAGTCATGTCTGATATCGCCAAAAGGCAGGAGTCGGCGAACCGGCGAAATATTCGGCTCGAACACTCGAACAGAAAGCTCTATGTAGTTGTCAATGACACTGGTGAGACGATCACCAATGTTGAAGTGCGTCCGACCCGCGAGGATCAAGAGCGTTTTATGCGTGATGGAACTGCTGAACGACTCGAGCACGGTGACCGCGTCGAGGTGCTGCTCCCGTTTAGCGGGATATACAAGCTCCATTGGGTCGACTCTGACGGCGATAAGCAGACCAAGTCAGTCAATGTGCCTACTTCAGACGCTTGATGTAAATCGCGGCTGCGAGTGCAATGAGCGCGCACACAATGTTGATAATTAGCGAGACAGTTCCCATTTCTTCTCCTCCTTTTCGTTTCTTATTTCGTCAATTTGCTGGTGTCCGACCAAGGGACTGCTCTGGGTGCCCATGGATGAAGAGGAGTGCGACACCTATCTGCGAGCTCCAACACTTCGACAACGGTGCCGACTGCCCGGTAAGGAATCGCCACTGATGTGTCGTTGTCCGTATTCGTGATTGTGATTTCGCTTTCGTTGGCGTCGATTCTCGTGTTTCCTATTGCTGCTTTTAATTCCACGTGTGCTCCCCTTTGCTGATCTGTTTTGTTGACGCAGTTGGATTAGTGTCAGCCGTTACGATTTGTCCATGAGTGAAAACGAATTCAGGCGCCTCGTAGCTCGAGTAGAGCGAGCGGCTTCGCACCGCCACGAGCTGTGGAGTCTTGGTGCCGAACATCTGAAGGCGAACCCGATTGAGCGCCGGGTTGTAAGCAACGGCGATATCCGTTCCTTTCGCCTCCATACGACCGCACCTGTGCCAACCGAGCTGTCCCTCATCTTCGGAGAGTGGCTGTACCAACTTCGTGCCGCCCTCGACGGGCTGATGTACGAAATCGTTGTCCGAGAAACCAAGTTGGACCCTCCGCCACATGCCGGCCGGATTTCCTACCCGTTGTGTAGATCTGCCGACGCTTTCGTCTCGTGCAATACCTATGGAGTTTCCGATAGGATTCGCCGAGCTATTGAACGCACGCAGCCCTATCACGCCACCGGAGGATTCAGCGGAAGTGCGCTGTGGTGGATTCATGAACTCGCTCGAATTGACCGCCATCGACGGGGACATTGCCTCGTGTGGCGCATCATCGAGCTGCAGGTCAATTCCAACAGCCCGGCCATCGACACCTCGCGCTGTGGTGTATGCAATCAGTTCGAGGCTTTCATCCGGGGTGATGAGGAGTTGGAAGCCGCGTGGATCGCGCTCCGCCGCGGCATCGAACTCAACTCGGATGACGGAGTAGATATCACTTGGCGTCTCCAATTCGATGTAGCCGACTGGGTCCAGCGAATTCCCCGTAGCTACGGCGTTTGGAGCCTCGATGACCGAATGGCCAACGCAGAGATGTATCTCAGTAAGACCATCGAGTTGTTCGAGCATCTCTTCATCGTTGATGACGAGATACTGGCTTAGGCCACTGTCATGGAGTCTGGTTAACATTCGTTGACGCAGTTGGCCTCTAGCGTTGGCTAAATCCATGTACTTCATCGCTGCTTCCTCCTTTCGCTTGTCGACGGTTGCCCTGCCCAGCACCTTCCCCAGCACTGGGCAGCTATTCAGTTGGATAAACTTCCTGCTCAGGGGACGCTTCCCCGGAAGGGAGGTGATTTCCGATGGAGAATCCAGATAGCCGCCCACACGGTTACAGCAATGAAGACGTAGAGTTTGCTCTTCGTCAGGCTGGGCTGAATGATTCGGCTGATTTGGTTGTTCTGCTTGCGAAGGTTCGGGATGAATCCGTTAAGCAGAGTGAGACCAATCCAGCCGGGGTCTTTTTCAGCCACGTTGACCGTTCGCTTCAAGAAGTCGTCCACACGATTGCTGGATTGGAGCGACGTATCGCATGGCTTGAACGGCAGGTCGGCGAACATCCTGTCGACTAGGTCACTGTCCCATCGCGTCGACTGCGGTACTCGCAGCATTCGCGCGGTGGGACATTCCTTTTTGTTCTCGCACATCTCTATTTCCTCCTTTCGTTTGTCGACGGTTGTTGCCTGGCACCTTCCCCAGTGCCCGGCGCGGCTTTTCTTATGCCGCGATTGGCTCGCAGTATCCAGCGATGAAATCGCCGTCGCCTTGCAATGTTGCGATGTGTAGCGCCATTCGGGCGGTGACTGGAGCGCCTGCGCGCATATCTTCCAGTCGGTCTACGGTCGTTCCGAGTGCTGCTGCGAGTTGTTCTTCGGTCTGTAGGCGTCGAGTGCGCATGATGTGGTCTAGTACGCCTGGGCGAACCCGAAAGCGTGGTGCCGAGATGGTGTCCATCATGGGTTTCCCTCCTCTGAAAGTTTCTTTCCAGCGCTTCCCCGCACCGGTGATTTCATTATGTAGTCAATTGCCACGCCTTGCAAGCTCGTAGTTACACCCACTCCCCCGTAGTCACCCCCTTACAGGCTCTTCTGCTGCAGATATTGCGACTGACTACACTTTGCAATACCCTCAAGTCATGGACTTTAACGAATGGCTTTTAGAGCTAATCGGCGACGACTCACAGCGCACTGCATCAGCCAAATCAGGAATGGCTGAATCCACACTCTCCCGACAACTATCGCGCGGCAGTCTTCGCCCCGAGATGGTGATAGCGCTGTGCCGCGGCTACAACCGCTCCCCCGTCACCGGACTAATCCAAACCGGATACCTCAACGAATGGGAAACAGACGGCGTAGGAATCCCCTTCGCACTACGCAAAGCGAGCAACCAGCAATTGCTCGACGAGATCATACGTCGCTCCGACCCGGAAGCACTGTACCTATTCGGAGACCCCACCGGCGAAGCCATCGACTACGAAAACGTAGACGCACCCGTCACCAACCTCGACGCACACCGTTCGAACACCCAATCCGCCCCGGCTGATACACATCTGGACTACGTCGCGAAGCGCGGCACCCCAGAACCAGAGGAGGGCGATGACGATTACGGAGACGGAGCTTGAACAACTCGCCGAATCCATGGGAATCACCGTGGAAGACGACTACCGCAGGTCGCTTCGCCCTGGTGATCTCGGCGGATACATCCACCACCGCCAGACAATCCTGCTCGACCCCACACTGGGCTCCATAAACAGGCGGTGCACCCTAGCCCACGAGTTGGCACACGCCATCAGGGGCGATACTCCAACCGGTAACCCGCATTTCGATGCCAGAGCAGAACGCGCAGCCGACCAATTAGCAGCCGAACTTCTCATTTCTCACGCCGAATACGCCACAGCGGAAGCGATCTACGGGCCACACCCCGGGGCTATCGCCCGTGAACTCGGCGTCACTACCCACCTACTCGCTGTCTGGCGAGACACATACGAAAGACAGAAACAATTAAGTCGACAGTTCACCGAAGTCAACGGCGGCAACGTCGACGAACTGTGAGACTCATGAAGCAATAAGGCGTTTCGGAATTAAATGTTTCATACTTGAGAAAACTATAACCTACCGGTGTATAATATCCCCATAATTGAAACATCGGAGGTTTATCCATGCGTCCCAACCGTGAACAGCTTCTCGAGCTTCTCGGCCCCATCTACCAGCCTTTCCAAGATGCCCTTACCTACGCCTGCGGAGTAGCGGCCCGCAATACCCCGTTACGACCGCTTGACTCCGACCGGAAACAGCTCCTCTCAGCGATGGTGCGCGCAATCGTATTCGATTACTTTCGAGCGAACCCTATCCACGGCTTCGAACTCGACGAGCAAGCCCACAAGAACATGAACCCAGTGGTTCTACGAGAGACCACCTCCGGAATGGAAATTCGCCTCATCCGACTAACCAGCATCAACCAACGAGCTACAACGCCACAGATCCCCGGACTGGCCCAAGACCCTACGATAGCCGACGTCGAAGGCCTATTCCCTATCGACAGCACAGACCCAGGCACCGTCGGAATCGCATGGCGCACCCCGAAATTCGACCAGGACCTGAACCCAATCGGACCCATCGAACTGACAGCCGTCCGAACCCAACCCGGAACCAAGCTCCGAGAAGGCAAAGCTGACTTCATGGCGCCGCTACATGGCCCAGAGCACCTCATAATCCCAGAAGCAGCATTCGACCCGAACGACTACGACTACGACTTCACACTAGAAAACCAGGAAGATGCAGAATAAAGGTTCTCGCCTCCGAGATTTGCGACAACTTCGAGGCATGACACAAAAAGACTTCGCTGAGCAGCTCCAGATTCCTCAGCCATTCCTGTCTGCCGTTGAACGCGGACGAAAGCCTGCGGACTCTACTGCAATGAAGGCGTGCTACGTCTTTGGGGTCTCTCCAAAATTCTTCGCTGCTCCCCCCGTCGAATACGGCTCCGGTTCACTAAACTTCCGCACAAAGAAAATCCCTGCGTATGTCCAAGACGCAGCCCGCGTAACATTCGCGGAACTTGAGCGAAACGCATTCGCCCACTACTCGACTATCCCGCCTATCGACCTGGCTTACCCCAACCTCGAGGACAGGTCTACAGCCCTCCCAATTGAACAGATCGAGGAGATTGCTCAACAGACACGGCGAACCCTCAACCTCCCCAGCGACGGCCCCGTACCAAACGTCACCCGAGCACTCGAGAGAGCAGGCATACCCGTCATCACGCTAGAAAACACCCTCGTTGACCTCTCCAGCATTGACGGCCTATCCAGCCCCACCCTCACCGCTGAAGGCCGCGGCGCCATCGCAACTACAGAAAAAACAGACGGCGGCCGAGTTCGATTCACCCGCGCACACGAACTCGGCCACCTAGTCATGCACACTCAAATCCGGCCAGGCTCCGAGAAAGTACGAGAAGCCGAAGCCAACCTCTTCGCCGGAGCGTTCCTCATGCCGAAAACAGCCGCAGAGAAACACCTCTCCCCGCACCTCACGCTCGAAGGGTACGCACAAGTAAAAGCAAAATACGCAGTCTCAATCCAAGCACTAATCCGACGTGCAAAAGAACTCAAAATCATCACACCAGAGCGCTACCGCTCCTTAAGTATCCAACTCAGTTCACGCGGCTGGAGAACTAACGAACCCGTCAGAATCGCAGTCGAACGCACAGCAGAGATACCTACCACCGACGAGATACTCCCCGCCCTTTCCCCTGCACCGGATGAACCCAAAACAGGCAAGGAAGCCGATGTCATTCAACTTTTTGATACCGACTAACCACCCTGCTTCAGCCCCATGTCTCTGTTACGAATTTCAGGACTGGATACCAGGACACGGCAACACCCCTAATTGTGCGAAACCAGAACAGGCGGTACTATCGCCAGTGTGAGCCAGGGTTGAGCGCAAGCAAGAATACCCAGGGCAGCAACTCCAGGGATCCAGTGCGGAAGCACTTGGGTCCCTGTGCTTTTTTAGATGGAGGAAGACGAATCCATGCTACTCGCGTACATCGATGAAATCGGAAGCACAGGGGCCTTCATTCACCCTGGGCACCGACGCTTCAGCGACAGTCCAGCCTTCGGCTATGGGGGATTTATCATCCCAGAGGAAAACGCTCGAGAACTAGGCGCATACTTCGCAGAACGCAAAAAAGAGTTCTTCCGCAACGAGATTCCATCCGACACAGACCCCGGCCGCTGGGAGAAAAAGGGCTCCGATCTCCTCTACGCATTAGTTGCCGAAGAACGCCCACAGAATCTACGCCTCCTCGGAACGCTCATGAAGAAGCTCCGGCAGCTCAACGGCAACCTCTTCTACTACGCAGAAGAAAAGCCAACCGGAAGTCCTAAAGAAACAAATTGCGGCCAAACAGAGTTCAAAGAACGTGAGGAAACAGCGATGCGCGAAACCCTTAACCGCATCGCACGCCATGCCGACGACCACGATTCAAACGTCCTCGTCATGATGGACCAAATCAACGAAAAATCCCGAATTCAACGGTTACCAACCATGTATGCCCATATCCTAGGCAGGGCATCCGACTATCGGGAAATGCGACGCATCGTTGAACCACCTATGCATATCGACAGCGAGTTGTCGACCAATATTCAATTCGCCGATTGGATTTGCGCGCTTGCCAAACGAGCAATTGAGTACCAGCTCGTCCAAGATTCCCGCTACCACTGGGTACCCAAATCACAGCCATTAAAAGCAGCTCGCGGGTTATTCACCTACGAGTCAAAACTACGTCTACACCAAAGAGCCATCGACGATCTCAACCACTCTCAAATTCTCAACTCAGAGCGACCGTTGTTTGAAGCAATTCAAGGCAGTCCATTAACCCAAGAAAACATGGAAAAACTAGAACGAGTGCGAGCTGCAACTTTCCGAAATCAAAAACGGGCGCTGCCCAACACCAATTAGACAGCGCCCGCTTATGCAAAACCCCCATAATAAACAGCTCGACTTGTTTGAAATGGGATACACGAGGAGTCTACACCATGGCATCAATCGGCCCATACAAGACCAAAAGCGGGCGACGCTGGGAAGTCCAATGGACCCGCCCCGATGGCCGACGTACCCGCAAACGCGGCTTCCCAACCAAAGCGGAAGCCCAAGCCTGGATAGAAGACCAAGGCGTCGCACAAAGAAAAGGCACATGGGTAGATCCCGCTCTGTCCAACATCCCCCTATCCGAGCTATGGGATCCATGGATAGCAATCAAGAAAATGCGCCACGGTACCTCAACATGGAAGCCACTAGACTCTGCCTGGCGCACCCACGTCAAACCCCGCTGGGGATTAACGTCTATTAGTCAAATCACCACCGAGCAACTACAGACCTGGATAGTAGACCTGTCTGAGAATAGATCCGTCACTATCGTCGAACGCTGCCTAGGTGTTATCCGCGGGTTGCTCGATCTTGCCGTCACCAACAAACGCCTCAGTATAAATCCGGCTACTGCCGTGCACTGCCCGGCGCGGAAGCGGCCGAAGCAGGTGTTCTTGTCTTTGGAGCAGTTGGAGGCTCTGGCGTCGAAGTGCTCGGACGATAAGAAGGCGTTGGTTTGGTTGTTGGGCACGTCTGGTTGCCGTTGGGGCGAGGCTGTGGGTTTGACGGTTGGTGATGTGAATCCTTTGCGGGGCCGTATTTCGGTGACTAAGTCCGCGTCGACTGTCGGTGGCCGGGTTGTGGTTGGAGCGACTAAGGGGCGTCGTGATCGTGTGATTGCTGCGACGCCGGCCGTTTTTGAGCTTTTGGTTCCGCTGATGGCTGGGAAGAGTCCTGATTGCCTGTTGTGGGAGAAGCGTGGTGGTGGGCATTTGACTACGCCGTCGAAGCGATCGTGGTGGCATTCTGCTGTGGATGCGTGTGTTGCTGAGGACAGTAGTTTTCCTTCTTTTCTTACCCCCCATGATTTGAGGCATACTGCGGCGTCGTTGCTTATCTCTAATGGGGCTTCTGTAAAGGTCGTTCAGGCTCAGCTTGGGCACGCGAGTGCGAAGGAGACGCTGGATATTTACTCTGGTCTTTTTGACGAAGATCTTGACTCAGTGATTGATGCTATTGGTCGTGCGCAGCGTGCTGCTGGGTCCCGAAGAAAGAACAAGGGTGAGCCAAAAATGAGCCAAAAAGCCGACTAAACTTCTATATCCTGCATATATACGGTCGTGCCAGAGGTTCGATTCCTCTCTGGGGCGCATCATAAAGATCCGCTCTCACCTCTCGTTT
>NZ_CALLDG010000183.1 GCF_937999985.1 uncultured Corynebacterium sp. | reverse complement strand
ATATTTAGTAGGTCCCTGGGCTCCATCTACTTGCCTTCCTTCGGGTTGTTCTTCGGGTACAGCGGGTCGTACAAGGTCTCTCCCGGTTTGGTGCGGCCTTCCTGGTCGGGTCTGGACGCCCCCAGGTTGTCCCCGCGGAAAGTATCAATATCGGGGGTTGGGTTGGAGATCCGGGCCTTGGCGCGCTCGGCGTTTCGACGGGCGATCTCGTAGCGCTCCTTGCGATCCATGTCGCGCACGTCGGAGGGGTTCTTCTCCTCCTCGTCGGACTGCAGGATCGCGGCGACGAAAGCGGCGGCGTGCGGAGTGGAATCCACCTTCTCCACGTCGAAGACCGTCTCGTCGGATGCACGGCCACCGCGCGAACCGCGGAAGCCACGCGGGCCCGGACGGCCCTTCTCCACCAGGTACTGCACGTCGAAGTGCAGCGGCTTATCCTTCACCGACGGGGCGAGGTGCTCCTCCATGTCCGCCAGGCTGGCCAGCAGCTCTTCCGGGTCCGCGCCGTACATGGCGTGTACCGCGAGGAAGCGTTGGACGTGATCCAGGCCGTGGGTGTTGAACTCCGAGCGGGCTACGGCGAAGGCATCCTTAGAGCTGCGCTCGCCGGCGGCTGCATCGTAGTCGACCTCCTTTGGGCCGGTCACGCCCAAAGAGAGCGTGCCGGGGGTCATAGTGATCGAGGCGATAAGGGCCGCGATGTCCCGCTCGCTGGTCACGCGCAGCGGGTAGTAGATCACCACCGGCGCGATGTTGCGGCCGGTGCCGAGGGTATCGGTCGCCATGACGACCGACTCCTTGACGATCTGCCCCACCAGCCAGACGGCGTACTTCAGCGCATGGCCGGTGGACTTCACCGCTTGGACAATACTGAACTTTGCCATGGCTTAGTGATCCTTCCCGTCCTGAGCCTGCTGCTCATTGTCGGTGTTTATGTTGGCTTTGGCGCTGGCGGCGGCATTGGCTTTGGTGGCTTTGGTGTCGACGTTATCCAATCCGCTCGGGCCGGGCGGCAGGACCGCGCCGACGGCCTCATCCGGATCGCCGAGGACTGCCTCGACATAAGCGGTCGTATCGGTCAGGTTATCGGCGGCCTTGTTGACCTGCTGGAAGATCGGCCCGGCGCCGATGAACATGCCCACGGAGATCAGCATCATGATTGCGGACGGCCACACGTAGCGGCTTGGTACGCGCAGCTCCGGGTCGGCCTCGTTGGCGTTCATTTGGCGCCCCCAGAAAACCTCGCGCCACACGTAAATCATCGAGACCAAGGCGCCGATGGAGGAGACGATGATCGCGCCGATGGCCAGCCAGGTCTTCCACGTGCCGTCCTGAGCCACGCCGAAGACTAGAGCCAGCTTGCCCCACAGGCCGGAGAACGGCGGCAGGCCGATGATTGCTAGCGCACCAGCCGCGAAGACGATCGCGACGAAGCGGTCGCGGCGCATCAGGCCGGAAAGCTTGCGCACGCGGCCAGAACCGTAGGTCTCCTCGATCGCGCCGGAGGCCATGATGAGGGCCCCGGCGACGATCATGTGGTGCAGCATGTAGAACAGCCCGGCGCTGATCATCAGGCGCGCATCGTGGCTGAGGAATGCGAGGCTGATCAGGATGAACGGGATGCCGTTAACCATCTGGTAGGCGATCACGCTGCGCATCGTGGTTTCGCCCAGGCCGGCGAAGCCGCCGATCAGCATGCCCAACACCATGATCACCAGGATGGCCCACGACCAAGTGGGGTCGCCCTCGAAGATGGTCAGGTACACACGGAAGATCGCGTAGATGCCGACCTTGGTGTGCAGGCCGGAGAACAGCGCCATCACGGCCGGGGAGGTGGATGGGTAGGCGCGCGGCAGCCATGTGTGAACCGGTGCCACGCCCGCCTTCACAGCCAGCGCCAGCAGAACCACGCCCAGCGGAACCACTAGTTGCCACTGGTTGCCGAATACTCCTTCGGCAAACTCAGTGCCGCGGGGACCGGCCGCGCCCGCCAAAGCTGCGAGGTTGGTGGTGCCCACCACGGCGTAGACCAGTACCACGCCACTCAGCAGCACTAGGGAGGTCACCAAGTTCACGATGATGAACATCCTGCCCGCCGCCA
>NZ_CALLDG010000182.1 GCF_937999985.1 uncultured Corynebacterium sp. | reverse complement strand
CTTCGGTGGGAACCAGAGGTGCGTACACCTGGAAGCGCTCGGGGGCCTCCATGTCGATCTCCGTGATGACGATGCGATCAGCCACGGGCATGCACTGGGCGTACACCTGGCCGCCGCCCAGTACCCATACGGTGGGGGTGCGCTCGTCTGCAGTTCCGTCGGCGCCGTCGGCACCATCAGCGCTGTTCTTCAACTCGTTGAGGATCTGCTCCGCGGCGTTGGCCAGCGCGCTGGGGATCGAAGGCTCGATGATGCCACCGGGGGCGTCATAGTCATCCTGCCGAGTGATCACATAGTTCGTGCGCCCCGGCAGCGGGCGGAATCCATCGTCGAGTGCTTCCCAGGAGGTGCGCCCCATGACGACGGGGTAGCCGGTGGTGGCGTTCTTAAAATGCTTCAGGTCCTCTGGCAGGTACCAGGGCATGTCCGCTCCATCGCCGATCACACCGGCGGTGGTCTGCGCCCAGATCATGCCGATCTCCACCTGATCGCGGGAAATCCCCTTGGCCTCTAGGGCATAGCTGACCGCAGCGGCGGTGAGCTCCGGGTAGTCGCCCGGCTCGTAGCCGGTTGGGCGGTGGGGTTGGTTGTTGGAAGTCATTTATACGGCCACCTTTGCCTTGATCACCGGGTGCGGGTCGTAGCCGGTGAACTCGATATCGGAGAAGTCGTAGGAGAACATGTCCGCAGCCTTGTGCAGCTGCAGCTGCGGGTAGGGGCGGGGATCGCGGGAAAGCTGCAGTTTTACCTGCTCCACGTGGTTGTCGTAGATGTGGCAATCACCACCGGTCCAGATGAACTCACCGACCTCCAGGCCTGCCTGCTGGGCGAACATGTGGGTCAGCAGCGAGTAGCTGGCGATGTTGAAAGGCACGCCCAGGAACATGTCCGCACTGCGCTGGTACAGCTGGCAGCTCAGCTTGCCGTTAGCCACGTACAGCTGGAACAGCAAGTGGCATGGGGGCAGGGCCATGTTGTCCAATTCTGATACGTTCCAGGCGCTGACGATATTGCGGCGCGAGTCCGGGTTAGTCTGCAGGGTTTCCAACGCGCCGGCGATCTGGTCGATGTGCTGACCGTTCGGGGTCGGCCAGCTGCGCCACTGCACGCCGTAGACCGGGCCCAGATCGCCATTCTCGTCGGCCCATTCGTTCCAGATGCGAATGCCGTTTTCCTGCAGCCAGCGCACATTGGAATCGCCCCGGAGGAACCACAGCAGTTCACCCACCACGGACTTCACGTGTACCGACTTGGTGGTGATCAGCGGGAAGCCTGCGGAGAGGTCATAGCGGATCTGGCGGCCAAACAGGCTGGTGGTCCCCGTGCCGGTGCGGTCGCCCTTGGGGGTGCCGGTCTCGAGAATCTCCCGCAGAAGATCCTCGTATGGGGTGGGGATGGAACTCGGCTGCTGCTGGGGTGCCACTGCTCGCCGCCTTCCTTTCAAGCTCGAAGCTTCTTGGGGTTTAAAAGTCCCACACAGTCTACGTCGGCAACCAAGCGGCGGCACCCGCGGGGCTGGCAAGCCCGGCTATGGACAAGCTGAGACTAGGAACCGGCAGTGGTCCCGGAAGCGGATCCACCAGCGGATCCGCGCGCCGGGCTAGTGCAGTGGTCGGTAGTCGGCGTGTGGTCGCCCGCCTCGCGGGTCAGGCCCCACAGGATCAGCCCGATGGTTGGATCGTGCTTGGGCATGGAGGCGTGGCCCGGCGGAATGGGGAGCTTGCAGGCAGCGCCTACCTCCACGTTCGCTACGTCCGCGCCGTCGACTGATTCCAGCATGGAGGTCTTATTCGGCGTGGCGGTGGTATCGGCCGCGGAGTAGAGGTTGGTGTACTGCACGCGCTTGTCGGTATCCGGCAGCTGGTTCAGGCGGTCGATCAGTTCCGAACCGACCAACTGCTGCACGCCTGCCTTGCCCGCGGCGGACTCGGCTAGCTTCGGGTTCCGCTCGACGATCGGGCGCAGCATCTTGTCCATGCCGGCCAGCGTGGTGCCGTGGTACGTCGCAGCCAGGCCGACGGCACGGCCGACCTTATCGCCGCCACCGTTCTCCGCGATGTACTTCTTCAAGTGCAACCCACCCTGGGAATGCCCCACCAGATCGACCTTCTCTGCACCCGTCACGGACAGGATGTAGTCGATGGTCGAAGCGATTTCCTTGGCGGAATCGTCGATGTCCACCATGGCGTAGCGCCCCAGCAGGTTCGGTTTACCGTCGTTCGGCTTACCGTAGTTGAAGGCCCACGTGCAGAAACCCTGCTTGGATAAAGCATTGGCGGCCTTCTGCCAGCGCGTCGAGTTATCGGACGTGCCGTGGATGAAGACGACGGGGTTCGGGTGCTCCGGGGAGGGGACACAGGTGGGATTGTTCACAGGCGCCTTGGCCACATGCTTGCCTTCTAGACCGGCGGGGACTGCGGCGTCCGGAATAGCGCTAGAAGCATCGGTATCAGCAGCTAGGGCAGAAGGGGTGAGGGAAGAGAGGGTAGAGAGGGAAACGCTCAGCGCTGCAGCGCCGGCGAGGATGGATCGGCGGACCCGACCCCGTGCGAGAGAATTAACTTTCATGGAAGAAACGATAGCCTAACTTCCAGCGCTGTCCACCGTTACAACCAGAATGCACGGGCGTGTGATCCCCCTGCTCGCGCGTCAAACCCCACTCGATTAGGCCAATGATGTGATCGTTTTCGGGTAGCGATGCATGCCCCGGCGGAAGCAGTAGCCCGCAGACCTCGCCGACCTCTGCCTCGGCTACATCCGCTCCACCTATGGACTCCAGCTGAGACGTGGAATTTGGCGTGGCCGTCAGATCCTTCGAGGTAAAGATATTTGTGTACATCACGTTCGGGTGAGTATCCGGCAGCTCGTTGAGCCGACTGATGAAATCCGAACTACTCAGCTGCTGAATCGCGGCCTTGCCCGCCACCAGATCCGCGAATTCCGGGTTGCGGTCCACCAGGTTCTGCAGGATCGAGGACATCCCGGTCATCGTCGTGCCGTGATACGTCGCGGCTACTCCCACCGCGCGGCGCACCGTATCCTGCCCGCCGTGCTCTGCAATGTACTTCTTGATGTGCAGCCCGCCCTGGGAATGCCCCACCAGATCCACCTTGCTGGCGCCGGTGACCTCCAGGATGTAATCAATCGTCGCCGCGATCTCCAGGGCGGATTCGTTGATGTCGTTCACGGCAAACACACCCGGGATCGCGGGGCGGCCTTCTTCCGGCTGGCCGTAGTTGAAAGCCCACACCGAATAACCCTGGGCGGCGAAATACGTTGCGGCTTTTTGCCAGCGGAAAGTGTTGTCCGTCGTGCCGTGGATAAACACTAGGGGGCAGGGGTGCTCCTCCGTCAGCTCTTTCCGTGGATTATTGGCGGGCGCGCCGATAACGTAGCGCCCCTGCAAGGTGGCGGGAATGTCCGCGTCCGGCTCCAGCTGCGCGCGGGAGGCCGGACGGGGCGTCAAGAAGGAAAAAGGAAGCATGCAGTGCTAGGCGCAGGGCTAAAGAGAGTAAGCGCCGTGCTTGTCGTGGAACTTCGCGGCGGAGGCTAGGATCTCGTCGGCCATGTCGGGGCGGGAGATCATCAGATCCGGCAGGTACGGCGACTCGCAGTTGTAGCACAGGTCCGTGCCATCCAGGCGGGAGGTGTGCAGGCCAGCGGCCTGGGCAATGCCGACCGGGGCGGCGTTATCCCACTCGTACTGACCACCGGCGTGGACGTAGGCATCGTTATCGCCCAGAATCACGGAGACGGCTTTAGCCCCGCAGGATCCCATGGTCACCAGCTCCAGGCCCAGATCCTCGGCGATGAACTCGGCAATCGCCGGGGTGGTGTTTTGGCTGATCACTAGGCGGTTCGTGCGTGCTCCCTCGACAGCGCGGACCTCGGAGCTGCTGAACACGCGCCCTAGATCCGGCATGCCCACGGCAGCCTCGATGACCTTGCCGTCCTCCACCAACGCGATATGCACGGCCCAGTCCTGGCGGCCACCGGCGTACTCCCGGGTTCCATCGAGAGGGTCGATGATCCACACGCGCGAGTTATCCAGGCGCGAGAGGTCGTCTTCGGCCTCCTCGGAGAGCATTGCATCGTTCGGGCGGTGCTGTACGAGGGAACGGGCGATCCAGTCCTGCGCCAGCGCGTCGCCGGCCTTGCCCAGCTCGGTGCCGCGGAGCAGACCTACGTTCCTTACGCCTTTGAGGATCTCTCCGGTGCCCTGCGCGAGTCTCTGGGCCAGCGTCGCATCATTGAGTTCAGCCGTCATAGTTCTTACTTTAGCGGTCTGTTTAAATGGTCACATGGCTGTTGACCCGCTGGATTCCTTTTATGCCCCCGTTGCAGCGTGGTTCCGAGACGTTTTCGCCGAGCCGACGATTGTGCAAACGCAGGCATGGCGGGCTATCTCCGCAGGTCAGAATGCTTTAGTGGTGGCGCCGACGGGTTCGGGCAAAACCCTGGCGGCATTTTTGTGGTCGCTGTCGCGACTTTCTGGGGGATCTTTTTTTAATGACGCCCCCACGCCTGAAAAATCAAGTCCCACCAAGGTTTTGTACATCTCCCCGCTGAAAGCACTGGGCGTAGACGTCAGCCGAAACCTGGCGGCTCCGCTGGCTGGCATTGCGCGGGTGGCCGACGCGATGGGGGAGACCGCCGCCCCGGTGCGGGTGGGCGTGCGCAGCGGGGACACCCCGCAGTCGGAACGTTCTAAACTGCTACGCAATCCGCCAGAGATTCTGGTGACCACGCCCGAATCGCTGTACCTGATGCTGACCAGCAAGGCAGCGGCCACGCTGGCGAATGTGGACACCGCGATTGTGGACGAGGTGCACGCGGTGGCCGGTACGAAGCGCGGCACGCACCTGGCTCTGTCGCTGGAGAGGTTGGAGATGCTGACGGGCCAGGCAGTCCAGCGCATCGGCCTGTCGGCGACGGTGAACCCCGTGGATAAGGTCGCCAGCTTCTTGGGAGGCGACCGCCCGGTGACGGTGGTAAACCCCGAGCAGCCGAAATCCTGGGATGTGCAGGTGACCAGCGTGGTGGAGGACTTCCAGGATCCTCCGGCGGTAGAGGACGTTGCGCTGGCTGAGTATGAGGTGACGGAGTCTGAGGGGGCGTCAGAAAAAGAAACAGAAGCGCCGATAGACGAGGCACTGCTCGGCCCCAGCCTCATCGGCGAAGGGGTGGGCGGCAGCACCCAGGCCGGGTCGGGGGCGCGCGTGGCGAGCGGGGTGGATAAGGAATCTGCGCTGCCGCAGCAGAAAAGCGTGTGGCCGCACGTACAGCGCGCGATCTACCAGCAGGTGATGGAGAATCGCTCCACGTTGGTGTTTGTGAACTCCCGGCGCGCGGCGGAGCGGCTGACCGGGGCGGTGAACGAGGAATGGGCCAAGGAGCACGATCCGGATGCGCTGGCCGCCCCGACCAGGCGCGACCCGGCGCAGATGATGGCGCAGTCCGGGGCTGTGCGGGGGATGGACGGGGCGGGCGTCGCGCGGGCGCACCACGGTTCGGTTTCCAAAGACGAGCGCGCCGACATCGAGGCGGCGCTGAAGTCTGGCGAGCTGCGCTGCGTGGTGGCGACGAGCTCCCTGGAACTGGGCATTGACATGGGTCTGGTGGATCACGTGGTGCAGGTCGGCGCGCCGCCGTCGGTGGCTTCGGCGGTGCAGCGGTGCGGCCGCGCCGGGCACACCGTGGGCGCGACCAGCCACGCGACGATCTACCCGCTGCATAAGCAGGATGCCGAAGCCGCGGTGGTTGTGGTGGATCGGCTGCTAAAGGGGGAGCTGGAGCCGCTGCACGTGGTGCATAATGCGCTGGACGTGCTGGCGCAGCACACCGTGGCGGCGAGCGTGCAAGCCGGTGCGGGTTTGCTGGACGTCGAGGAGTGGTGGCGCGTCGTCCGCCGCGCGCACCCCTATGCCACGCTGCCGCGCGAGGCCTTCGACGGAGTGATCGAGATGATCAGCGGCCGCTACCCATCCACCGACTTCGCGGATCTGAAGGCCCGCGCGATCTACGACCCCATGGCCGGCACCCTGGAAGCCCGCCCCGGAGCGCAACGCCTGGCGGTGACCAGCGGCGGCACCATCCCGGACCGCGGCATGTTTGGAGTGTTCCTGGCCGCCGGGGAAAACGACGGCGCCCGCCGGGTCGGCGAGCTGGACGAGGAGATGGTCTACGAGTCCCGCGTCGGCGACGTATTCACCCTGGGCGCGAGCAGCTGGCGCATCCTGGAAATAAACCGCGACCAGGTGATTGTTGCCCCCGCCGCCGGCCACACGGGTCGCCTGCCGTTCTGGGTGGGCGATGCTGCGGGCCGCCCCGTGGAGCTCGGCCAGGCCATCGGCGAGAACCGCCGTACTTGGGGCTCTGGCACTTTGGAGGACATTCGCTCGGCCGATTTTTTGGACGCCCACACCCGCGCCAACCTGGATGCCTACTACCAGGAGCAGAAGGAAACCGCCGGGATCATCCCGGACGAGCGAACCGTGCTGATCGAGCGCTTCCGCGACGACATCGGCGACTGGCGCGTAGTGGTGCACACTCCCTTCGGCCGTGGAGTGAACGCGCCGTGGGCGCTGGCGCTAGGGGCGGAGCTGAATCGCCGGACGGGGATTGATGCGATGGCCGTGGCCGGGGATGACGGCATGGTGCTCCGCCTGCCTTATTCAGACGAACCGCCGGGCATGGAGTTGCTGCTGGGCGAGGGCTACAGCGGCGCCGAGCGGGCGGAAGCCACTTTGGCGGATGTGATGGAGGAGGTCGGTTCCTCCGCGTTGTTTGCGGCCCGCTTCCGCGAATGCGCCGCCCGGGCTTTGTTGCTGCCGCGCCGCAATCCCGGCAAGCGCCAGCCGCTGTGGCAGCAACGCCAGCGTGCCGCCCAGCTGCTGGATGTTGCCCGGGAACACCCCGAGTTTCCGGTGATGGTGGAGACGATGCGCGAGTGCGTGCACGACGTCTACAACCTGGACTTCCTGAAGGCGCTGGTGGCGAACCTGGGGCAGCGGGATGTGCGCCTGGCGGAGGTCACCACGGAGGCTCCGAGCGCATTTGCCGAATCGCTGCTGTTCACCTACACCAGTGCCTTCATGTACGAGGGCGATTCCGCCGAGCGCGCCGCCGCCCTGGCAGTGGATCCCGCGTTGCTGGCAAAGGTGCTGGGCACCCGGGAGGAGGGCATGGCCCTGGACCCGGCTGCGGTCCGCCGGGTGGTTGACGCCGCCCAGTGGCTGGCCGAGGGGCGCCAGGCTACGAGTGTGGAGCAGGCCGTGGATATGCTGCGCGCCCTGGGGCCGCTCAGCCTGGACGGCGTGCGCGAGCGCATCGAACCCTGGGCCGGGACGGTGGAGGATAGCCTCGCGCAGCTGCGGGAGTTGGTTCCCACGCGCTTGATGGAGGTGCACTTCGGCGGGCAGCTAAAGCTCGGCGCGGTCGAGGACATGCCCCTGCTGCGCGACGGCCTGGGCGTGCCCGTGCTGCCCGGCGTGGCCATCGCCGCCGAACAGGTGGACCAGCTAGACAATGCCATCGACCAACTGTTGCTGCGGTGGATGAAGAACCGCGGGCCCACGACTGCCACCGAGGCCGCTGCTGAGTTCGGCCTGGGGCGCGCGACCGCCGACGCACTGCTGGCCCGCTGGGCAGAGGGAGCGCAGGGCGCACAGGGCGCACAGGGCACGCGAGGTACGGGCAACCAGCGCCGTTTGAGGGCGGGGCATTTTGTCTATCTGGGTGATTCTTTCAGTGGGTCTGATGGCCCGAGTGGCACTAGTGGCGCCCCTGCCCCCACCAGCGCGGATGCACAGGCGGAAATGCAATACGTGGATACGGGGATGCTCCGCCGCCTCCGGTCGGCAACCCTGGCTGCTGCGCGCGGATCGCTGGAGCCGGTGACCCAGCAGACCTACGCACAGTTCCTAGCCGACTGGCATGGTCTTGGCCAGATGCAGCGCGAGGAGCTCGCCAGTGCCCTGGAACAGCTCGCCGGGGTGCCGATCCCCGCCAGCGCGTGGGAAACCTTGGTGCTGCCCGCGCGCATCCCGGACTATCAGCCGGGAGACCTGGACGAGCTGCTCAGCACCGGCGAGATTCTCGCCGTCGGTGCCGGACAAGCCGGTGCCAAGGATGCCTGGGTGAGCTTCGTGCCCGCGGACATGGCTGAGTACCTGATGGAAGGCGGGGAGGGGCTGGAACGTGGCGTCCATAAAGATACAGCGACCACCTTGGGCATGGTGGCCACACAGATCCTCGAGCACCTGCAGCGTGGCGGCGCGTTTCTGGCGGCCGAGTTGCAGGCGGCGACGGGGGCGGATCACGCGGAGGTAGATGCGGCGCTGTGGGAGCTATTCGATGCCGGGTTGGTTGCGCCCGATAGTTTCGCGGCTTTGCGGGCGCGGCTGGTGGAGGCCGGCTCCACGGGCAAGCAGGCTCACCGAGCGCCCCGCCGGAACCAGGGGCGCGGGTCGGCGCGCCGGGTGCGGATGGGACGCAGCGGATTTGCGCGGGCGGCGCGACGGTCGATGAACGCGCATTCGTCGGTGCCGGGGCGGTGGTCGGCGGTGTACGGCGCTGGGGTCGGTGTTGCAGAGGAGCTAGAAGCCCCTGCCGACGCCGCGGAGCTGGCCCTGGTGCGCTCCGAAGCTTGGATCGACCGCTACGCCGTGGTCACCCGCGGGGCGGTCGTAGCGGAAAAGGCCGCCGGGGGGTTCGCCGAGGCGTATCGGACGCTGAGCGCCTGGGAGGATTCCGGCGAAGTTCTGCGCGGCTACATCGTCGAAGGTCTGGGCGGGGCGCAGTTCGCCCCGCGTGACGTGATTTCCCAGCTCCGGCGGGCGCAGGACGGGCGCGGAAACGGGCTCGGGAACGGGCACGGGAACGGGCACAGTGACGGTGCTGGCGTTGGCGGTGTTGGCGGTAGCACTGGCGCACGCGGAGTGGCTATGCCAGAGCATGCACCCCAGCTGCTTTCCGTCCTGGACCCCGCGAACCCGTTCGGCTCCACGCTGCCTTGGCCGGAGGTCTCACGCTCGGCCGGCGAAGGTATGGCGCCCACACGCACAGCTGGTGCGATGATCATCATCGCCGCTGGTCGCGCCGAGGCGTATGTCTCTCGCAGTGCTAAAAACGTGGTTCTTTTTGCTCGGCCCGATTTTGGTGACGCCACGTCTGCCGAGCTCGGCGCCCCAGCCCCGCAGATCGATCTGGTGGTCGGGACTCTCAAGGAGGCCATCCGCGCCGGACGGTTGAGCCCCGTGATCATCGAGAAGGTCAATGGTTTCTCGGTGATGGACATTGCGACGACAGATTGGGTGACTGCAGGTGCACGCCTGACTCCGAAGGGGCTGAGTATCCGTGCCTGAGGGTGACTCCGTACTCCAGCTCTCCAACCGTATGCAATGGATGACGGGGCGGACGGTGCGGCATACCGACATCCGGGTGCCTCGCTTTGCAACAGAGAGCTTCGACGGCGAGCAAGTCCAACGAGTGTGGCCCTACGGCAAACACCTGTTTATGCATATCGGCGAGAGGGTGATCCACACGCACTTGAAGATGGAAGGCGTGTGGGCGATTCATCGCGCGGGGCAGCGTTGGCGTAGACCCGGCTATAGCGCACGCATTGTGCTGCGTTTTAGCCCCCAGCACGCCGGTGGTGAGGAGATCGAGATCGTAGGGCACGACCTCGGCTTCGTGCGGGTGTTCAGATCCGCGGACTATCCGCAAGTCATCGCGCACCTGGGATCGGACATCCTGGCGGAAGACTGGGAGGTCGACGGCAGGCAAGAGGCCATTGCACGGATCATGCAACGTCCGGAAAGAACTCTGGGCGCCGCACTCTTGGACCAGAAGAACGTGGCTGGGATCGGCAACGAATACCGCGCCGAGGTGATGTTTCTAGTGGGAATGCACCCGGAGGTGAAGGTGGGGCAGGCGGGAGAAGTGGGCGTCACCAAAACAATCGACCTGGCGCGAAGAGTGATGTGGGACAACCGCCTTGAGCCACACCGCGTTTTCACTGGCGACCGGCGGGCCGGACAGGGTAACTGGGTGTTCGGGCGTGCGGGTAAGGCGTGCCGGCGGTGCGGGGCGGCGATTCAGCAGGCGACGCTGGGTGGGCGCTGGGCTGGCGGGGATCCGGATTTGGATTCGGCGGAGTTGGAGCGGATCATCTGGTGGTGCCCGAGCTGCCAGGAGCGCTGAGATTCTTGCTGAGGCAGGTTAAAAGCTGGACAGCGGCGAGGCGGGGAGCTTGCGGGTGAGTTCACCGGGCGGCTCGCTAGTGAGCTCGCTGGCGAGACGGTTAAAGCTAGCGCCCATGACTCCCCTGAAAGGGGGTGGTTTATGTTCGTGGCGCGAGGAAAAGTGCAGGTCGCGAGAGTTTACCTAAAGTTCACGTAGACCTGGTTCGTGCATGTAAGAAATGGGCGACTTTCTACACATTTTGTCAGCAAAAGAGTCAGCTATTCTTATTTTCTAAGGGTGGGAATGTTCGGGTGAAGTGACCGTTGAGTCTTCCAGGGTTTTTCAGTGGTCGGGGCAAGGGTTACCTAAGTAGGCGGTCTAGGGCTGGTTGCAGGAGGGTGAATTCTGTTTCGACAGTGGTTGCGTGATCCTTTAAGGGTTGACTAAGGATCCTTTGGTGAACTGCGGCTTAATTGTTGGTGAACCCTGGGTTGAATCCGGTGCATTAAGGCGCAAGATTGTCGAACAATTCCTGGCTTTGAGGGTTTAGAGTTAGATCTCGTCACTCAGAGCCTGGGTGCACAGCGGCCCTCGCAATCCGCCGCGCAGCACCCGGGGGAGGGCACCCCTAAGACCGGATTCAAACCCAAAGTCACCTGGCCGAAATCTCGCAGAACCCTTGGGCTGGCGGCGCACATTCTCGCAGCATCACCAATGCGCCCTATCCCGCGTGAGCCGGAAGACATCCAGCTCGTGCACCTTTTCGGCCAGTGGCGTGCAAGAGGAGCACAAAACATGAAGAACCTGTGGAAGAACGGCGCAAGCGCAGCTGCTGCGGCCGTCATCGTTGCGGCAGCCGTCGCATCTCCCGCATCCGCCATCACCAAGGAAGAGCACTACCCGGAGACCCCGAAGCTCAACCCGACCCTGCCGATCGTCAACACCACCCACGGTAGTGACCACATCAAGGCCAACATCCTGAACCCGCACCCGGTATGCAACTCCGGTGAGGACTACCGCACCGTCGTCTACAAGGTCGACGACAAGTTCACCCCGGCTGGCACCATCTCTGCCACCAACCAGTCGAAGAACACCAT
>NZ_CALLDG010000181.1 GCF_937999985.1 uncultured Corynebacterium sp. | reverse complement strand
GGTGGTGGAGATGTTGTCGCAGGAATCGTCGACATCTACCTGGCTCGGCTCGTCCTTGGGGCTGGTGGCGTCAATAAAGTGCACCTTGCCTTTCGTAAGAACCGCAACCAGGTTCGCTCCGGGCGCGTTCTCGTCTGTAGAAAGGCCCACGCGCGCTGCTCCCAGGGTGGATTCACCCAGCTCGATCTGCTCGCCCAGACCGGACGAATCATCGGGGGAGTCCTGCGGCTGCGCGGGCTCACCTGCAACGGGCGCGTTTTCTTCCGGCTCTTCGGATCCACAGGCGGAAAGTGACCCCAGGGCCAGGGCGGCAGCGGCGGTCACGCAGAGGGTTCGGCTAAAGCGATTGACGTGCACATTCACAACTTCTAACGCTACCAGCCCGGCCACGTCACTCTTTCACGACGGGGGAGAAGGACTAGGCTCAATCCCCATGACTACAGATATGACTTGGGCGCAGACGATCATTCTGTCGCTTATCCAAGGTCTGACGGAGTTCCTACCGGTATCTTCGTCCGGCCACCTGCGCATCTTCTCCACCCTGTTGTGGGGCGAGGATGCCGGCGCGTCGTTCACGGCCGTCATCCAGCTCGGCACGGAGCTGGCGGTGCTGGTGTTCTTCGCCAAGGACATCTGGAACATCGCCAGCGCCTGGTGCAAGGGCGTGTGGGAGTGGCTCACCGACCTCACCGGCAAGCACGGCCGCCGCATTCACCGGGAGACCTTCGATTACCGGATGGGCTGGATGGTCATCGTCGGTACCCTGCCCGTGGCCGTCCTGGGCTACCTGGGTAAGGACCTGATCCGCGATAACCTGCGTAACCTCTGGATCACTGCCACGATGCTGGTGCTGTTCTCCTTTGTCTTCATCCTCGCCGAGCGCATGGGCCGCCACGAGCGCAGCTTCGACCAGCTGACCATGCGCGATTCGGTGATCATGGGCTTCGCGCAGTGCCTGGCGCTCATCCCGGGTGTGTCCCGCTCCGGCGGCACGGTCTCGGCCGGCCTGTTCTTGAACCTGGATCGCGAGGTCGCCACCCGTTACTCTTTCCTGCTCGCCATCCCTGCAGTGCTGGCCTCGGGGCTTTTCTCGCTTCCTGACGCCTTTAGCCCCGACGCCGGACAGGCCGCCTCGGGCGCCCAGCTGTTCGTGGGCACGGCAATTGCCTTTGCCGTGGGCTATGCGTCTATCGCCTGGCTGCTGAAGTTCGTGGCCAACCACTCCTTTGCCTGGTTCGCACTGTGGCGCATCCCGCTGGGCTTGGCGGTCATGGCCCTGCTCGCATTCGGGGTATTGCCAGCCTAGAATCGGAACCCATGCACTCTTGGCCCGAACCGGAAGTCCCACAGCTGCCGGGTGAAGCCCCGCAGCTTCGCCTGTACGACACCGCGGACGACGTGGTGAAACCCGTCGAGATTCCCGCCGGGGAGGTGGGGATGTACGTCTGCGGCATTACCCCGTATGACTCCACCCACCTGGGCCACGCAGCCACCTACCTGACCTTCGACCTGATCCACCGCTACCTGCGCGCGGGCGGCCATGGCGTGCACTACGTGCAGAACATCACCGACGTGGACGATCCATTGTTTGAGCGCGCCGAGCGGGACGGGGTGGATTGGCAGGATCTGGGCACAAGCCAGATCGACCTGTTCCGCTCCGACATGGAAGATCTGGCGGTCATCCCGCCGCGCGACTACATCGGCGCGATGGAATCCATCGACGAGGTCATCGAGATGGTGGCCAAGCTCCTGGAAGTCGGCGCCGCCTACCGGCTGGAGGACGACGAATACCCGGACATTTACGCCGACTACACCTTCCTGCCGCAGTTCGGCTACGAGTCCCGCTACGACGAGCAGCAGATGGCAGAGTTCTTCGCCGAGCGCGGGGGAGACCCGGAGCGCCCCGGCAAGCAGCACCCACTTGACGCGCTGCTGTGGCGCGCCCACCGCGAAGGCGAGCCGAAGTGGGAGTCCCCCTTCGGCGCCGGCCGCCCCGGCTGGCACATCGAATGCTCGGCCATTGCCGTCAACCGTTTGGGCGCTCCCTTCGCAATCCAGGGCGGAGGCAGCGACCTGCGCTTCCCGCACCACGAGTTCTCCGCCACCCACGCCGAGGCCGCTCACGGGGTGGACCGCATGGCCCACCACTACGTTCACACCGGCATGATCGGCCTGGACGGCACCAAGATGAGCAAGTCGCTGGGCAACCTCGTGTTCGTCTCCAAGCTCACCGCCGCCGGCCACGAGCCCGCCGCCATCCGCCTCGGCGTGTACGCGGGTCACTATCGTCAGGACCGCGACTGGACCAAGGAAGTGCTGGCTCACGCCGAGCATCGCCTGGCCACCTGGCGGGCGGCCCTGGCCGCAGGCTCCACCACGACCGACGAGGCCCGCGAGCTGGTAGCCACCGTCCGCGGCCACCTGGCCAACGACCTCGACACGGCGGCGGCCCTGGAGGCGCTCGACGACTGGGCCGCGGCCACCAAGGCTGGAGTGGCAGGGGACGAGGCTGCGGCGTCAGAAATAAAAACCGCAATCGATGCGCTGCTGGGCGTGCGACTCTAGCTCACACAGGGCAAACTGTCTCTTATGAGCACCACACAGCTGAGCACAGCCACCACGTCTGCCCGCGAAGAGTTCCTCGACAACCTGCGCCAAATGGCGACAGGCAGCTACCTGCGCGACGAGGATCGCGAGTTTTGGGAGGCCCCTTACCCGGAGTCCGCGGTGGACGACGCACAGGCCATCGTCGACGGCATGCTACAGGCCGCGCAGTCCGTGGCCGCCAGCAGCGAAGCGGAGCTGAAGAAGATCGCGGCCTCCCTGCACCTGCAAAACACCGAGGAGAGCGCCGACGAGCAGCCCACCGCAACCACCCTCGCGATCACCGCCGTGATCAACCAGCACATCGAGAAGCTCAAAGCGCTCTCCGCCCGCCACGAGGACGCGCTGCTGGAGGACGAGGAGATCAAGGACCTGCTCGCCCTGGTGGAGAAACTGGCCGTCGACCTGGATGCCGACGAGATGTTCGTGACCACCCAGGCCGAGGCCGTCTGCGAGGCCTAGCGCGGGGCCAGCATAATCCCCTGGTTGCAGGTGCCGATGAGCCCCTGCTCGTCGTAGATCCGCGTGACAGTGGTGCCGATGCCGTCGGTGCCGTAGTTGGCCTCTGCGGATAGGCCCAGCCACTCACCGCGCATCTCGTGGTGCAGGTAGACAGTGGTATCGACGTTCATGTACGTCCACTTATCCGTATCCAGCAGGTTGTTCAGGCCGTTGGCGATGTCCACTGTCTTCATCAGGCGCACCCACGTGGAATCCTCCTTGCCCTCGACGGCCGGAAGGTCGGTGCGTGACCAGTAGATCGCCGGATTGCGGGTTTCATCGACATTCAAGTGGCGTTCGTCCAAGTCCGCCCGGCGAGCCTCGATGGAGTTGATATATCCGCTGGCCCAACGTTCGAGGAAGTCGCTGCCGTCCCCGGCGCCGGAGGGCCCGGGCATGGGTTCGCCGACGGTGCGCTCGATCTCCTGCGTATCCCCGCGGCGGATCCACCAGCCGGAGCCGCGGATAAACTCGCGGCCGGATTCGTCGGTGACGATGGCCTCCAGGAAGCTAATGCGCTTTCCAGGGCGCACCACCCGCGCGTGGGTGCGCAGCTCGCTGAGCGGCACCGCGCCCAGGATCTCCACGGTCATTCGGCTAAAACGGCCTTCCTCCAGGGACAGCCCGGCATCGCGCGCGCCGTCTTCCAGCACCGTGGCTACCAGCGCGGCGGGCGGGGAGCCGTGCTGGAAGCCCGGCCCCCAGGGGCTTTCCGTGTGCTGAGTGGGGTGGTAGTGGCGGTAGATCTGGCCTTCTTCCTCCGTGACCTTGCCGGGGACGAAGTACGCCGACTGCTCGCTCATCTCGCTCCTTACTCCTGGGTTGTGTCCTACGTCACTAACTATGACACAGGGGCGCCGGAGGCAAGCGCAATTGACCTAAACTGAACGTCATCATGAAAGCAATACTTTGGGACATGGACGGCACCCTGGTCGATACCGAACCGCTGTGGGGCATCGCAACCTTCGAGATGGGCGAGAAGATGGGGCGCCCGCTGACCGCGGAAGTGCGCGAGAAGACCGTCGGCGCGACCACCCCCACCACAGTTGAAATCTGCGCGGCACATGCGGGGTTGGTTCTTGATGACGCCGCCAAGGCCGAATGGCTGAACTTCATGTACACGCGCGTCGAGGAGCTCCTTGCGGGGCAGTTGGAATTCCGCCCCGGCATTAGGGAGATTCTTTCCGAAGCCAAGGCCGCCGGGTTCCCGATGGCGTTGGTGACAAACACGAACCGTGCCCTGACCGAGGTTTCTCTGAATTCCATTGGCCGCGACTTCTTCGACTTCACCCTGTGCGGCGACGAGGTGCCGAACGGCAAGCCCGCCCCGGATATCTACGCCACCGCCGC
>NZ_CALLDG010000180.1 GCF_937999985.1 uncultured Corynebacterium sp. | reverse complement strand
GGGTATGAACCAACGCAGTGCCCGTTCCGTCCTGAGCCGCTCTGGGGTCGTCCTCGTGGACAAGCCCTCCGGTCCCACCTCGCACGACATGGTGGCCAAGCTCCGCCGGATCATGGGTACGCGCCGGGTCGGCCATTCGGGCACCCTCGATCCGCTGGCCACGGGGTTGCTAGTTGTGGGCGTCGAAAGAGGGACAAAGTTCTTGGCCCACGTCGTCGCCCACGACAAGCGCTACGAGGCAACCGTCCGCTTAGGTGCCGCCACCCACAGCGACGATGCGCAGGGCGACGTGCTTTCCACCGCCTCTCCGCAAGAACTGCAGGCAATCACCGAACAGCAGGTCTGCGACGCCTTCGCTGCGCAACGGGGCGACATCATGCAACGCCCGACCTCGGTTTCTTCCATCAAGATCGACGGAAAGCGCGCCCACGAACTCGTCCGCGAGGGCCACGACGTTGTGCTGCCCGAGCGGCCCGTCACGATCTTTGCTCTGGAGGTGCTCGATGTTGTTGTGGATGACGCCACCTCGTGCATCGACGCCCACATTTCCGTGCACTGCTCCAGCGGTACCTACATCCGGGCGATTGCCCGGGACGTCGGTGAGGCTCTGGGGGTGGGCGGACACCTGACGCAGCTCCGCCGTACTTCGGTGGGGCCCTTCGACGTCTCCGAGGCGCGCACGCTGGAACAAATCGAGGAGAATCCAAGCCTCACGCTCACCTTGGACGAGGCGATGGTGCGCTGCTTCGAGCCCCGCGAGATCAGCGAGTCGGAAGGCGTAGACCTTTCCCTCGGCAAGTGGTTGGAACCCGTCGGCAACCAAGGCGTGCGCGCCGCGGTCACGCCTTCCGGTCAAGCCATCGCCCTGATCGAGGAAAAGGGCAAGCGCGCTTCCAGCGTGTTCGTCGCCCGCCCGGCGGGAATGGACTAGCGAGCCGGAACGGCCGCAGCGGTGATCACGTATCCGTTGCGGATGGTCCAACGCCCTTGGATGAACGGCACCGGCACCGGGCGCGCCAGCAGATACGAGGTGAACGTACCGTCGGGGCGCAGGTCGATGTCGGCCTGGTCGAAGTCCAGGAAGCGGTGCGTCAACGGGAACCACGTCTTGTAGGTGGCTTCCTTCGCACTGAACAGCACGGTATCCAACAGCTGAAGATCCTCGGAGCGCATTGCCTTGTGGATGCGGCGTTGCTCACCCAAGTTGGCGATCGTGTTAAACACGCCTTCCGGCAGCGGGCGAGCCACCTCCACGTCGATGCCGACGGAGGCCCAGCGGTCGGATGGCGCCAACAAAGCCGCGCGAAAGCCGTCGGTGTGGGTCAGCGATCCGGAGATTCCCTGCGGGAACAGCGGCATCCCGCGCGGCCCGCGCAGGATGGGCGGGTGTGCGTCCATGAAGTTCTTCAGCGCCTGGTGTGCGCACCAGCGCGAATCGCCGAAGTCGGCCTTACGCCGGTCCACTGCCCCATCCACCAGAGCCTGCTCCTC
>NZ_CALLDG010000179.1 GCF_937999985.1 uncultured Corynebacterium sp. | reverse complement strand
TGGAGGATTCGACTAGCGGCCTATGTCACACGCCTGGAACGCGTGCGGGAGTCACATCCCTCGTGGGTTCAAATCCCACATCCTCCGCGGTGTCATGAGTCGCGACATAGTTGACACTTCAGTCGCGACATCATGGACAAACTGGCGTCTCGGTTTTTCTTTTTCCGAGGCGCCAGTTTCACTTTTAGGTCAGGGGTGGCTGGCCTTTCTTCCAATAAGGTTTTTGGTAATTGCGGGACGTGTCGATGTAGTGCTCGGTGATGATCTCGCCGGTTTCTTTTAATGATGTGGTGACATGGTTGTCGGTGATGACCATAAGGATGGTTTCGCCGGTGTATTTTCGCCCGATGCCAAGTTGGTAGAGCCTACTTGCGTAACGGACGGTTACCTTGCCGTTTGGGGTGACGACATCGTTGCGGACGCGCCATTCTTCTTCTGGTTTGTCGTTGGGTTCGGCTTTGGGGCCGGTGGTGTAGACCTCATGTGGTGTCCGTCTTCCGAGGGCTCGGTGGGGTCGGACAGTGTTGTAGTAGTCGGCAAAGGTGTCGAGTTGTCGTTGGAGTTCGACCAGGGTGATCGCTGGGGATTGGGCAGCAATCCATTTTTTAAGAGTTTGGTGGAACCGTTCGATCTTCCCTTGTGTTTGCGGGTGGCCTGGCCGGCCATTTTTCTGTTGGATGCGGTATTTGTTGAGGGTTTTTTCGAATGCGTTGCGGCCCCCTTTGGCTCCAGCTAGGCGGGCGGTGAATACGAGTCCGTTGTCGGTGAGGGTGGACGCTGGCGGGCCGTAGGTGGCGATAAGGCGTTGCAGTTCAGCTGCAACAGCCGGTCCGCTGAAGGATGCTGCTGCGGTGATCGATAGCAGGTAACGGGAGTGATCGTCGATGAAGTCGAGGACTTCGAGTCGAGTGCCGTCGAGTAAGTGTAGGTGGGTGATGTCTGCCTGCCAGCATTCGTTGGGCATAGCGGCTTCGAAGCGGATGAAAGAACTGCGTGGCTTTTTCTGCGGTTGTGGCGTGACAAGGCCTGCATTAGTGATGATCCGTCGGATGGTCGACGTTGACGGTACTCGCAACCCCTGGCGGTGAAGGTGGAAAGCGATGGTCTCAGGGCCTGCGTCTAAACCGGATCTAACCAGTTGCTTACGCATGTCGATGATCTGGTTGCGTAAAGATGTT
Source organism: uncultured Corynebacterium sp. (assembly GCF_937999985.1). Taxonomy (GTDB): domain Bacteria; phylum Actinomycetota; class Actinomycetes; order Mycobacteriales; family Mycobacteriaceae; genus Corynebacterium. The sequence continues at coordinate 1,524 of NZ_CALLDG010000179.1, read as the reverse complement.
GGTACTGCTTGCGGGTGGGTATGCGGGGCGCGGGATTTCGGGGCGATGGCATCAGCGCCTCCGGCATCGAACTGGGACAGGATTTTGTAGACACGTTGCCGTGAGATTCTGAAGCGTTTGGCGACTTTGGTGACGGGTTCGCCTTGTTCGCGGACTACCTTGACGATGGCGAGGTTGCGGTTGGGACTATTCATTTGTCAACAATGTCGCAGCTGAGGTGTCAACCATCACCACTTTTGCTTTGTGGTGGCTAACTGTCAACTATGTCGCGGCTGATCTGACAACCGTCACAACGCTTTTCCCTGGAACACGTTGTCAACTATGTCCTGACTTCGGACACCACATCCTCCGCGGTTGGCCCGTCTTCCACGTGTTTACGCGGAAGACGGGCCATCTTCATGCCATCGACATGCCGTAAATAGGGTGACATGAACCACCCCGCCGCCGAAGATGACCGTCGCTCAAGTGATGACGTGTCGGACGCGCCCTCTCCGCGCAGTAAATTCGCCAATCGAAAGCGCAAGGAGCGTGTGCGCGGCTACGGTGAAGGAACTGTCTACGAGTTCGAACGTCGACTTCCGTCGGGCGCGATCTGGCGCGGCTACCGGGCGAAGCGCAGTATCAAGCATGGTGAGCGTTCGATTCGTGTAGCTGGCCAGGGCAAGACTCGTCAGGAAGCCCTCGCCAACCTCGAACGCAACATCACGCGTAAGCGCATTGCTCTAGCGGAGTTGCCCCAATCGTACATTCGTCTCACTCAACCCGAAGAAGCTCGCACGGTTGGTCGCGTGCTCGATGATTGGTTGAGCTACCAGCGCTCACGTATTGGCGTCGACTCGTGGAAGGGGTATGAAGCGAAAGTGCGCATCTACTTGCGTCCATCGCTGGGCGAGACGCCAGTCCGCTTGCTCACGCGCGATGACGTGGAAGACTACATCTACTCCACTTTGCCGGCGACGGTTCCCTACAACCGCGCCACACCTCTCGGCAAGTCCTCCATTCGAGCAATCTACTGGACACTTTCGGCCGCGCTCGACTTCGCTCTTCAACGTGGCTGGGTCGACCGCAATGTCGCAAAGGGCGTTGAGCCGCCGCAGAAGCGCAAACCCACGCGGCAAGAGCGCGACCAGCTGTACAAGGCGGCACGGTGGACAGCGCAACACACCATCAAGAATCTTGAAAAACGCGATGACAGGGCCCGTTGGCTTCTCGCCTTCCTTGGCTTGCGGCAAGGCGAAGTATTGGGGCTTCGTTGTTCGAGCGTGAAGCCGAAGTCAGGTGCGCGTTCTGCTCGTCTCGTCATCGACGCGCAGCTCAAGGTGCGCAATATGAGCCACGGTTGTGGGGACTACGATGCGACGACTAACACGTGGCCATGCGGCAAGCAGGCGAATCTGTGTACGAATCCCTTGGGCGAGTCGGGGTTCTATCTCGCGGAGGATTTGAAAACCCCTGACGGTCGACGCATCCTCCCGCTCACAGATCGTATGTACGAGAGGCTTAGTGAGCAGGTTAAGAAGCAGC
>NZ_CALLDG010000178.1 GCF_937999985.1 uncultured Corynebacterium sp. | reverse complement strand
ACCCGAACTTTCGCTTCCTTGGTACTGCGGGCGACGAGACCTACCTTTTGCCCCAAGCGGTGCTGGGCAAGCACGTCCACGGCGAGCTAGATCCGCACCTGTGGCACAACGCGAAGAATGCGATGGCATACGTGAAGGTAATCCGCGACAAGCTCATCGCGGTAGACCCGGAGCACGCCGCTGACTACCAGCAGAACGCGCGAACCTACCTGGACGAACTCGACCGGCTTGACCGGGAGATCAAGCGCAAGGTCGGCACTATTCCCGAGGCCCGTCGGCACTTGGTGACGGCCCATGACGGCTACGCCTATTTTGCTGACGCCTACGGCCTGGATGTAGCAGGTTTCGTCACCCCGAATCCAGAGATCGAGCCGAGCACACGGGACCTCGTCAGCCTGACCCGCACCCTGGAAAACCTGAAGGTTCCGGCGGTGTTTATTGAGCCGACGATGGCGGGGCGTACGCGCGAGCTGCAGCAGATCGCAGACAGGCTGGGCGTGAGTGTGTGCCAGATACGCAGTGACACCTTGGACGAGACAGCGCCGACATATGTGGATCTGATGCGGACCAACGCGGAATCGATGGCGGACTGCCTGAGTGGCGCATAGACCACTAGCGGGCAGGAACGACAACGACGTTTCAAGAACTAAGAAGAAAAAGAAGAATAAGGATCAAACAGAACATGCGAAACACACGGATCAGGAAGTCCTGTCTAGCTCCCACGGCCGCCGCACTGCTGGCCGGGGGAGTAGTAGTGGCGGGAGCGCCGGTGGCTCCGCCGGTCGCAGTGGCGCAGGCGCAAGATCAGGCGCAGAGCCAAGCGCAGGACCCGGCGCTGCAACAAACCGTGACGGATAAGGAAGAGCACGCCCCCGCGGGGACTTCGCACGTGTTTAGCCGCGGCCATGCGGACCTCGGAATGCGTCTGGACGGCGGCAAGCTGGACGTACAGCTGCGCGACGATGCGGAGGAAAAGCCCATCTGGCGTGTGCTCGATGACGTGGTCTTCGACGCCTCCGATAAGGCCAAGCAGCAACTGCCAGCCGACGGTGGCTACGAGTTCACCGGTGCGCAGCCCGGCCAGGAGGTATGGGTGCTGCCACAGACCGAGGTGCAGGGCGTGCCGTGGCTGGGATGGAACACGCAATCGCCGGCACTGATCGCCCAGGCTAGCCGTGGTGTGACCATGGAGTATTTGGGCCACCAGGGGCCCGGCCAGATGAGCATGTTTTTGCAGGCTGGCGGCTTTGAACAGCCCCAGGAATTGTGGAACTCCGCGCAGCCCACTCCGCAGGACCTGTGGGTGGATCTGAACACGCACACGCACGCCAACTGGGTGTTTACCGAGCCGGGCGTACACCGCGTGGCCATGGGCGTGCGGGTGAAGATGAAAGACGGCTCGGAGAAGACCACCACGAAGGTGCTGACCTTCGCCGTGGGCGTGGACCCTGCCGAGGCGCAGAACTCCAGCTGGGACGGTGAGCTGCCGAAGGCAGGTGCTGCCGGTTCTTCTGGTGACGCCAACAGTTCCAACCCCAACAATTCCGCCGACGGTGCAGATGCGGATGCCGACAGCTCCGGCGAAGGCTCCGATGACGGCAACTCCGCGCTGCCGTGGATCCTGGGCGGGATTGGCGTGGTAGTCGTCGCGCTGCTGGCTTTCGGCTTCCTCTCCCTGCGGAAGGGCGCCAAGGAGCGCAAGCGGATCGAGGATGAGCTGTGGGGTCAGCTGAAGTGACGGCACTACAGATCGCGGATCTGAATGTCCGGTTGTCCGGGAGACAGATCCTCACCGATGTGAACCTCGAGGCACAACCCGGGGAGCTAATTGGCCTGCTTGGTCCCAACGGCGCGGGCAAGACCACCCTGATGCGCAGCATTTTGGGACTCATCCCGCGCACCAAGGGCAGCATCAAGGCCGCGAGCGTGGGGTATGTTCCCCAGCGCCACGAGTTCGCGTGGGACTATCCCATCGACGTTCGCCACACAGTGCTGAACGGTCGCGCGGGGCTGATTGGTCCGTTCCGTCGGTCGCGCCGGGCAGACTTTGCGGCCACTGCGCATGCGCTGAAGCGCGTGAACCTGCAGCACTTGGCGGACCGTCCCATCGGTCAGCTCTCCGGCGGGCAGCGCCAGCGGGTGCTGGTGGCGCGCGCCCTGGCTGTGGAACCCACTTTGCTGTTGCTGGACGAGCCTTTCACGGGCATGGATTTCCCCAGTATCGAGTCGCTGGTGGAGATCCTGCAGTCCCTGACCGCCGATGGCATGAGCATCCTGATGGTTACCCACGACCTGGCGCAGGCGGTACACGTCTGCGATCGCGTGGTTCTGTTGAATGGTCGCGTGGTGGCCGATGGTGCCCCGGACCAGCTGCAGAATCCCGAGCCGTGGATGGAAACCTTCGACGTTCGCCCGGATTCGCCACTGCTGCGGGGAGTGGGATTGGTACCGTGATTTCCTTCTCCCAGTTCCTCGCCGACCTGACGAATCCCGCCCTGGCCTTCCTGCCGAAGGCGCTGCTGGTGGCGGTGCTCTCCGCCCTGGTATGCGGTGTGATCGGCACCCACGTGGTATTGCGAGGTATGGCCTTCATCGGCGATGCGGTGGCGCATGCCGTGTTTCCTGGCCTGGCCATTGCCTTCGCCCTGCAGGTCTCAGTGATTGCGGGCGGAGCGTTGGCCGGCGCCCTGGTCGCTTTGCTGATCGCTCTGTTCTCGCAGCGCAGACGCGTGAAGGAAGACACGATCATCGGTATCTTCTTTGCCGCTGCCTTCGCCCTGGGCTTGGTGGTGATCTCGAAGGTGCAGGGCTATACAGCCAGCCTGAATAGCTTCCTTTTCGGCTCGATCACGGGCGTATCCAATTCCGACATCATCTTCAGTGCTGTCGTCGGCGCGGTCGTGATCTTAGCCGTGGCGGCGCTACACAAGGAGATCGTGGCGGTCTCCGTCGACCGCGAAACCGCCGCTGCCATGGGCATCCGCGTGCTGCTGATCGACGTGGTCCTCTACCTCGCCGTCACCGCCGCCGTGGTGATGTCTGTCCGCACCGTCGGAAACATCCTCGTGCTCGCGCTGCTGATCACTCCGGCCGCCGCAGCGCGACTATGGACCGACCGACTGGTCGCGATGATGGCGCTGAGCGCCGTGATCGGCATGGTCGGTTCCTTCCTCGGCGTGTACGTGTCGTGGGCGATCGATGTGCCTACGGGCGCAACGATCGTCCTGGTTCTCACCGTTGTCTTTCTCTTTTCTTTCTTTGTGGCGACGCCCATTCGCGCCGCCCGGCAATCTAACAACCCCTCACAGGTGGTAGCTACTGATGCATAAAAAAGATGAACTCTTTCAGCAGCTGGCCAAGCGGCAGCAGGCTGAGCTTAAACTGCTTAAGCAGCTCAAACACAGCCAGAATAGGGCCGATCGGATGATGTGGGCAGCAAAGTCCACCCTGGCGGTATTGGGCGTGCTGGTGTTAACTGTGGTGGCCGGCGCCTGGAATGCGGCGTCACCACTAATCAGCGACCACCGCACCGCCGAGGTGTTGCAGCGGGCGCAAGCAACACCGACAGGGCATAAGCCTGGAACGACTAGCGACGGACCGACCGTCGGCAAGGACGTTAAGGATCCGGCAACCGGGAAAACCCATGTGTGCGCGGGCAGAAAACTGCTGTACAACGCCCACGTGGATGCGGTGTACGGCACTTATAACAAGGGCAAGCCGGACGTGATGGTGGTCGATGGGGAGCAGCCCGTGCCCGCCGATGACGTCTGTCTGCGACTGGCGCCCGACGCGATTGATGGCAAGGAGGCCTCCCGCATCAAGGTGCCGAACAAGAAGGCGCTGTCCTTCCTAGGCAAGCCCGGCACGGTGCTGTGGCATGCCCCGCAGAACGCGGACTTCACTAACCAATGGCGCCCGATCTGGGCGGGCCTGGGTGCTTTTGACCCGGCGCACGAGATCGAGGTGCCGAAGGATTTCGCCGAGCCAGATCTCCACTTCCATATGAAGAAGTTCTCCGGCCCCGGCGACATGGAGGTTTTCTTCCACAACTCCGGTACGCCTACCCCGGAGCGGATGCTGTCCACCAAGGACGGTTTGAAGGACTACGACTACGAGGTCGGCGGGCACGGACACTTCGGTTGGACCTTCTCTAAGCCGGGGCTGTATCAGCTGACGATGCAGTGGGACGTCAAGAAGAAGGACGGCTCTACCGTGAAGTCCGCAGCGCGCACCATCAACTGGCTGGTCGGCAGCGATAAGCAGGTGGGGCTGCCGGAGGGCACGACCACTGGGTTGAACGAGATCAAGAATCCGATCGCGCCGCTGGAGCCGGGCAATCCTGGAGATCAAGATCAACCTGAAGAGCCAGAGCAGCCCGAGCAACCTGGAGAGCCTGGAGATCCTGAGCAGCCCGAAGACCCCGAGCAGCCAGGCGAGAATGAAACGCCAGGCGAGAATGAGACGCCGGGTGACGAGGAAGATCCGAGCGATGGCACAGACAAGCCAGCGCCGACGTGTGAAGCTCCTGAGGAAATATCCGACGACGAGGTCCGTAGCGAGGTCAACGATGCCTTCGGTGAGGGGCAGGGGACAGAGCGCGCCGTGATTCCCAAGGGCCACATGGACATGGGCGTGGGAACCTCGGACGAATCTGACGCGGATCCGCACACCTTCCTGAAGGACGGATCCGATCCCGCGAATGTGCAGGAGCGCGAATCCGGCAGCTTCATTTTCCTAGTCAACAGCCCGAAGGCCAAGGTTGGAGTCCCGCAGGATTACCAAGAGGAATTGGGGGAGACCGGGTATGCGCTCCCGCAGGCGCAACGTGAAAATCCCGATGTTCCGTGGCTGGGCTTTTCCACCGAACACTTGAACTCGGCAAAGAAGGGCGTGGACGTGACCATTAAGGACTTCGAGGGGCCCGGCCGAATGGTGACCCTGTCGGACAATGGGCTGGGTAGTGCGAGCCTGCGCCTGGATTCCGAGCACCGTGAGCACAAGGTCAGCTATGCGGTTGGAGCGCACGATCACCAGCAGTTCCTCTTCACCAAGCCGGGCGCTTACCGCGTAGTTTTCCGCTATCAGGGCACCGCGGTGGACGGCAAGAAGTTCGATAAGGAGCTGGAGACCTTCTTCGTCATCAAGGATTCGTGCGCCGACGGGGCCGGTGGCGTCGAGCCTGGAGACAGCACGGATCCGGGAGACAGCAGTGATCCTTCCGATACCGAAACGAGTGGGGAAAAGTCCGGTCTCGAAGAATTGCAGGAGTTTCAGAAGCACCTAGATAGCGAGAACGCGAAGCTCGGCAAGTACATGGATGAGATCGTCGGTGGCATCGAGGCGCTGCGCGGAAACCGCAAGGCACAGCAGAATCCTTCCACCGGGCGAGCTGGCGGTGTCGGCACCAGTGATTCCTCGGCGGCAGGCGCCATTAGCAACAACTCTGCCGGCAAGAGTTCTGGTGGAGCAGCCTCCGGTACCAGCGCCGCATCGGATAACCACGGCACGGCTAGTGGAGCCGACTCCGCAGGAGCTGGTTCCAGTGGTTCTGTCGGCTCGAGTAGCTCCGGCGGTTCGTCTGGGGCTGCCGGCGACGCTGCGGTCGCAAATGGTGGCGCTTCTGCTGGCGCCGCGGATGTAGGTTCTGCTGACACTGCGGCCGCAGACGGTGCCGGTGGCATCCATCGCATCAACGCCGCCCAAGGGCAGCAGAATGCAGGCGGGGCCGCAAACACGGATGATGCGCAGAACGTAGCAACCGAGAAAACCGCCGTAGAGTCCTTTATGGATTCCCTCACCGGCGGCGGCTGGACGACTGGCTTCCTGCTGGGGCTGGGTCTGATGGGATTGCTCGGCGGAGCACTCCTCTTCTTTGTAGCGGCCCGTAACATGCAGCGTGCCCATACCCTGCAACTGCTGCAGACCTACCGGGAAATCAGTCGCGACCGTACTGAGCAAGCCTATGCAGAGGGCATCGCAGACGAAGAGGTTTGGGACGGCGAGGAGTCTCGCTAGGCTCGCCGACCCCGCTGACCTGGCAGCCGGAACTCGCCCATCATAGGAAGCACCACTCCGCGCTTCAGCGGGTGGGCGGCGCGGTAAGTAGCCGGGCCGTCTTCTCCCGGCTCCAGCGCCTCCAGAATAAGATCGACCACACGCGGCGAGTACAGCATTGCCAAGTGACCCGAAAGGTCAAACGGGTTGTCGTCCTGCACGCTCAGGTTGCGCACCCGCGCACCTTCCCCGGCGACCATCACCTGCTTCAAGCGGGGAGTGGCAATACCGTCGTACTTCGCAGTGATCATCGTGTAGTCCACGCCCGGGGTGGTATCCCCATCGCGGTTCAGGTAATCGCCAAACTCACTGCCTAGGCGCTGGTCGATCGCCGCGCCGCCCAGGAACTTCTCCAGGAATCCGGCGAGCTTGTTGTTCGGGTCGATTTTGTCGCCCAGGGTCGATATGCCCGACAGGGTAGTGCCGTGGTGCGCCGGGCCCACGCCCACCAGGCGGTCCACCTTGTTGCGTGCCACATCCGCCCGGTCGGCGCCGCCGGAATCGGAAAGGTACAGCCGCGCCTGCGCCACGCCCTGCGAGTGGCCGACCAGGTTCACCTTCTTCGCGCCCGTGCGCTCGATCACCTCGTCGATGAAGGCCGCCACCTCCTTCTGGGAGGTGCGCAGGAAGTTGTTGGCGTACACGCCCGGGGCCTTGCCCGTAAAGGCGGAGCGGTCCTTGCCGTAGTTCACGGCGAACACTGGGTGACCTGCCGCAATGAGGTGCTTGGCCACGTAGTCCCACGTGTTATATGCGTTGAGCCACGTGCCGTGGATCAGAACCGTCGGTGTCTTGCCGTTTAGCGGTGTGTCGAACTTATTGACGCCCTCCGGCAGTGGATTGTCGCGTCGTAGGCTGGATAGGAACTTCGGGATGAATGCGTCCATGAACCCCAAGGCTAATCAAATCCCCAGCCCCAGTTTTGGAAACGAAATAATTTCTTGCGCAGGGTGGCGTCAATAAGAAAGAACAGCGATTTGGAGGAAGGGGAGACAGGGGTGTAACCTCCTTCGAGGAAGTTTGACTAGATCAACAACGAGATC
>NZ_CALLDG010000177.1 GCF_937999985.1 uncultured Corynebacterium sp. | reverse complement strand
CAGGCTTCGGGTCCTCAGGCTTCGGATCTTCCGGCTTCGGGTCCTCAGGCTTCGGATCTTCCGGCTTCGGGGGCTCACAGTTGCACTTAGTACCAACGCGGATCTTGCGATCCTGCTTCGGCTGCGTGATCTCCTCGGAAGTCTCAGGCTCGCCTACTGGCTGGCCGTCAACGAGCTTCCAGGTCTTAGTGATCTCCTTCGAACCGGTCTTGCCGGCCTGGTCCTCGACGACCTCGCCGGCTTCGAGGTTGGGGTCGTACTCGATGAGGGTGTCGTACGGAATCTCTTCGGTGTGCTTGTCCGTCAGCTCAGTCTCAACGCCCTTGGCTGGGCCAACCTCGATGATGCGCGGAGAAGACTTGCTGATCTCCTTAGAAGACTCTTCCCGGCTCACCTCACCATTGCTATCAACAGTCACCTTGACGATGTGCTTGATCTCACCAGGTGTTCCCTCCTGCACAACCTTGGTCTCGCCAGGCTGCAGCTCAGGGTTCACGCGGATCTCGGTCTCGAATGGAGTCTTCTCGATCCATTCGACATCCGTAGAAACTGGCTCGGTCTCTTCCGGCTTCGTACCGACGCGGATGATTGCGTTGGTCGGCTCCTTGGTGCGCTCAGTGGTCACGGTCGGGTCGCCGGAAGGCTTACCGTCAACGATCTTCTGAGTGGAAGTTACAAGCTCAGTACCCAACTCGCCCTGCTGATCGACAACCTGCTCACCAGCCTTCAGATTCGGATCGAAGACGATCTCGGTCTCGAACGGAACCGGCTTCTCCAGCTTGGTCACAACCTCGCTGTCATCAGCCTTCGGGCCGTACTCGATGATCTGCTGAACCGGCTTCTTCGTCACCTTCTCGGTGGTGTTCACCGTGGAGGTGTTGTCCTTCGCAGTGAAGTCGGCGGTGAATTCCTTCTCACCGTACTCACCCTTTTGAACAACCTTCATTTCACCCGGCTTCAACTCCGGGTTCACTCGCACGATCGTGTCGTACGGCAGCGGCGCGGTCCACGTTGCCTTGTTGGTTGCCTCCGCCGGCTTGGTGCCGACGGTGACGATCTTCTCAACCGGCTGCTCAATGATCTCCTCAGTGATCTTCGGGTCGCCAGGCTTGGAGTTGACGATATCGCGCTCGATCGTCACCTTCTTCTTGCCCGGCTTACCTTCCTGAGTGACCTTGGACTCGCCCGGCTTCAGGCTCGGGTCGTAGACAACCTTGACGTCATACGGAACCTCAGTCTCAATGGACTCGGTGTTCTTACCAGTGGTCTTCGTGCCCACGCGGATAATCTGCTTGGTCGGTTCCTTGGTGCGCTCAGTCGTTACCTCTGGATCACCAGACGGCTTGCCGTCGACAATCTTCTGAGTAGAGGTCACAACCTCAGTACCGGTTTCACCCTGCTGATCAACCTTCTGCTGCCCCTCTTCAAGAGAGTCATCGAAAACGATCTCAGTCTCGAACGGAATCGGCTTATCAACCTTGGTCACCACAGTGGTGTCCTCGGCTGCAGGACCGTACTCAATGATCTCCTTGACGGGATCCTTGGTCTGCTTCTCCTCGGCCTTCACAGAGCCCTCGCTGCCCTTGGCAGTGAAATCAGCAGTGTAGGTCTTCTCGCCTGGGACGCCCTTTTGGACAACCTTGATTTCGCCCGGCTTTAGCTCCGGATTCGGGCGGGTCTCAACCTCGAACGGAACCTGGGCAGTCCAGGTGACCTTCGAGGACGCCTCGGACGGCTTGGTGCCGACCTTGATGACCTGATCAACCGGCTGCTCAGTAACCTTCTCCTCGACGGTGGCCTCACCATCCGGCTGGGAGTTAGTGACCTTCTGGGTCACGGTGATGGTCTTCTTACCTGGCTTACCCTCGGTGACAGTCTCGGAGGTGCCAGCAGGCAGGTTCGGGTCAAACTCGACCTTTACGCCGAATGGAACCTCAGACTCAACCGACTTCGTGATTTCACCGGTGGTCTTGGTACCAACGCGGATGATCTGCTTAACCGGTTCCTTGGTCCGCTCTGTGGACACAGTCGGGTCACCAGACGGCTTACCATCGACAAGCTTCTGGGTCGAGGTGACAACATCAGTGCCAAGCTCACCCTGCTGGTCAACGACCTGCTTGCCCTCTTCCAAGGTGTCATCGAAGACGACCTCGGTATCGAACGGGACCGGCTTCTCAGTCTTGGTAACCAGCTCGCTCGGAGCCAGACCCGGACCATATTCAACGATGCGCTTGACAGGCTCCTTGTTGGTCTCTTCCTCGACTACCTCAGCCTTATCGCCCTCAGCAGTGAACTTAGCGGTGTAGGTCTTCTCGCCGTTCACGCCTTCCTGAACAACTTTGGTTTCACCAGGCTTCAGCTCCGGGTTCTCGCGAACCTCGGTCGGGTAAGGGATCGGAACCGTCCAGGTGACTTCCTTGGCGCTCTTGGCGGGCTTGGTACCGACGACAACGACTTCGTTAACCGGGGCCGTGGTCTGCTCCCACGTACCGTCCTTGTTCTGCTTCTCCGCGCCCGGCTTACCCTCGGTTTCAACCTTGTAGGTGCCGGCCGGGACGGTGTCGTCATACTTGTACTCGACGTCGAACGGAACTTCGCGCGTCGGAACGTCAACAACGTTCACGACACCGTAAGCGGTATCCGTGGAGCCATCTTCGTAGGTCACAGTGACTGGAATCTTGACTTGGTCACCCGGCTTGGCGTCCGCGGGTGCGGTTGCGGTGATCTTGCCATTGTCGTCAATGCTGACGGTCCACCCAGCCGGAACCTTGCCCACCTTGTAGGGGTTGTCCTTTGCAACGTTGACGTTGTCCGGCTTTTCCAGGGCAACCGGAAGCGTCGCCGTTTCGCCTGGGTACACCGTCTCAACCGGGTAAGACGGATCCGCTTCCCAGTTGTTAGTCAGCTTCACCACGGTGGTCACGGGGACTCTCGGGGTGGAGCCATCCGGGGTTTCAACCGTGACGCTAATGGTCTTCTTATCACCCGGTTTAGAATCCGCCGGTGGGGTGGAGGTCACGACACCAGTGCTCGGGTCGATCTTGTACTTCCAGCCGTCGACGTCCTGCTCGGTGATCGGCGTTCCATCGTCGTTCTTGCCAAAGGAAAACTTCGATCCCTTCGGGGCATCCTCGACATGGTGCTCTACAGATTGGTTCGGGCCAGTAACCTGAACATCATAGGTCGGTGCAATGTCGCTCTTTAGAACAACGACGCTGCCCTTCACTTGCTGCGGCTTGTCGGTGTTGTCGTAGTAGGCAAGAACCGGAACGTCCAGGATGTATCCTTCGGGCGCGGTCTTCGGAATCGTAGTGGTGATTTCACCAGTGTTCTCATCGATCTTGACGGTCCACGTACCGCTGTCATCCGTGACGGTGTATTCGGTCTTACCACCCTCAAACGTGTAGCGCTTCGGTGCTTCATCGGTCGTGTTACCGCTCAGGCCGCGCTCCGGGAGCTTCGGCTTCAGGCTCACCTTCGCCGTAGGCTTGTTGGTCACCGTGTCGTAATCGGGGATCTTGATGTCCACGATCGCCTGGAACTGAGTCTCGATCTCGTCCGTGGTCTGGTCCGGGTAGGTCGCCTTCACCAGCGGGGTGATGATGGTGCCCGGTGCAACGGTGTCGTCCGCCTTCGCGGTGACCCTGCCCGTCTCATCAACGGTGACGGTCCAACCTTCAGGGACAGTGGACGGGTCGACCTCGAACTTAGCTGGGTGGACCGGCTTGTGGCCCTTCATGATGGACTTGGTACCCACCTGGGCGGTGAGGTCGTCACCGATGGTGCCCTTAGTTAGGCCCGGGCGCACCAGGTCAGTGACCTGCGTGTTGTTCGGGTCGACAACCACGAGCAGCTCAAGCCTATCCGTGGAACCGTTGGAGTACTCCACTGTTACGACAGGGCGCGCGAACGTACCCGGCTTCGGGTTCTCCGGAGCGGTGACGGTGACGTTGTAGTCCTCGTCCATCTCGACGGTCCAGCCGTCATAGACGTACTTCTCGTCGAGGGAAACCTTGGCCTCGAAGCCGTCGTCGCCCTTCTTCTTCGCCAGATCCTTGATCAGGTCCGGGGTCTGGGTAAAGGTCACCTGCTGCGGCTCAGTGGCGAGAGGACCGGTCTCACTGTCTACACCCGAGATAATTGAGGCGTCGGTCTTGTCATACTTCGGGTCGTGGTACTCGGTGTCGTCCAAAGAGAACGCCTTCGAGTCGATCACGTTCGCCGTGTTATAGCGCGTCAGCGAATTCGAACTGTCGAAGGTCTTGCCTTCTTCGCCGATGTTGTTTTCAACGGCATTCTGGAGCTGGTCAACGGTACGTGGCTTCGCCAGAACGGAGAAGTTCACGTTCTTGTCGGTCGCCAGGTCGGTACCGCGGTACTCAGGCCAGGTGAAGTAGATGTCGCCGGTCGCTTCGTCGATTCGCAGCAGCTGCTCACCGCCGGAGGCTTCTGGGTCTGTGGTGCCGATGAACTTGCCGTTGCCGTCGTAAGCTTCCACGACCATGCGGGACATCGAGTCGTCCGTACCGCCGTTCTGCACAGCAGGAATGTTGACGGTACCGACCTTGGTTTCCTCACCAGGGACGATCACATGCTTCTCAGATACCTCAGCAGTCTCCCACGAAACCGTGATCGGGTTACATTCGATGTTCTCGCTCGGCCACGGGTTTACAGTAGCGCCGAATGCCGAGCTGGAACCTTGCGTGGCATAGAGGTTGCCACTATGGTCCTTCGTGTAGTTCCCCTGCCAGGCGTAGCGCACGGGATTGTCGGCAGTGGCCGAAGCGAATTGCTTGACTTTCTCATCGGTCAGCTCTGCGAAGATATTCAGGTTTCGTTGTACGCGAAAACCATCAATGACGATGCTTTCGTCGGCCTTGTGAGTGACGCTCTTGTCAAGGAAGGTCTGGCCGGCCTCCATGGAAGGCACCTCGCCGGTATTCAAGAGTGCGCCAAGGTTCCCCGTATTGGTGAAGTACCAATCGGCGAATGTGCGGTCCTTCGAGTTATCAAAGGAGACACTCAGACCCCAAGCTTTCTTGTCGGGGCTGGTCGCACTCGGCTCCATGGTGTTCCAGCTGAAACCTGCCTGGCTGCCGCTCGGAGAACTCTCCTCAACAACACACGACCCGGCCGGCAGGTCGGACGCCTGCTGGGCGTCCTTCTCCACAGCACCGGACTTGTCGCGGATGCCGCCAGTGAACGTGGCTGCGGTGGCCTCGGGCGCGAAATCATTGGGAGCAAAGATGCTGAGCGAACCCAGCGCGAGAGTGATGGCGGACAGTGCAGCTACACCCGTACGCACATTCCGCCGTGAAACCTTGTTCTTAGAGGAGTTCATCCCTCAGTCCTTCCTGAAGCTAAAGTGCGCCTACCTCTTGTCAGATCCCTAGCAGGCCAGGCGCTTACTAAAGGCTGAAAACTCACCAAAACTCAGTTCAATAAGTCAAAAACAGCCTAAGAGCACGCAAATAGTTTAACCGTATTAATGGTCCAAGTTCAACCAGAAAAATGGTTCCATAAGCACCAAACCCCCCGTTTACCTCCACATAAGAAAACCTTAAGCGCTAGCGCACCATCTCCGGAATCTGAGACACGGAGCTAATCGCCGGCCCCAGGAACCTCCCAGCCAACTTCGCAAACCTCTGTGGGTCACCCGTCGACTCGAAAGAAAGATTCACTGTCCGCTCCGAATCTTCATCCGCCAGCAGATCCTGCTCCGCCAGCGTGCGATACACGGTCTTCGCTGTCTCCTCCGCGCTATTAATCAGCGTGACATCTTCCCCCATCACCAGCTGCACCACCCCGGTCAGCAACGGATAATGCGTGCACCCCAGCACCACGGTATCTACCCCCTGGGCTTTCAGCGGCGCCAGGTAGTTCTCCGCCAGCCCCATCAACTGCCGCCCGCTGGTCATGCCACGCTCCACAAAAGGCACGAACTGCGGGCAGGCCTGCGCGTACGCCTCAACTCCCGGAATCGCTGCGAAAAGATCCTGGTAGGACCTACTGCTCACCGTCGCCTGGGTGCCGATCACTCCGATCTTGCCGTTGCGAGTCGCCGCCGCCGCGCGCCGCACCGCAGGCAGAATCACTTCAACCACCGGAATGGAATACCTCTCCCTCGCGTCGCGAATAAACGCCGACGAGGCAGAGTTGCACGCCACCACAATCATCTTGCAGCCGCGCTCCGCCAGAGTGTCTGCAATCCTGATCGAAAGCTCGCGCACCTGCGCCAGCGGCTTGTCACCGTAGGGCGTGTTAGCCGTGTCCCCGATGTACACCAGGTTCTCGTGTGGCAGCTGGTCAACAATGGCGCGCGCCACAGTCAGCCCACCTACCCCCGAATCAAACACTCCGATCGGCGCATTGTTTGCCTGTTCCGCCTGTACGTTACCCTCAGCACCCTCAGCAGCCCCAGCCACGGCACTCACCTTTCATTACGTCCCTTTCACTACTTCGCGCCAGCTCGGCACACCGAAGGCCGACTCCGCTGCCAAGACGGCATGCATGATTGCCCGCTCCACCGTGTTGGCCGCGACCGCCGAAAGCAGGCTCATGCCAATGTCGTCCACAGCCGCCCCCGCACCGTGCTCACCCGTCGCCATCGCAAACAGTGTGTCTCCATCCATCGGCATGTGTGCCGGCCGAATCGCCCGCGCGATCCCGTCGTGTCCCGCCAGCGCCAGCCTCTTGGCCTGCGCCTTCGTCAGCGGCGCATCGGTCGCCACCACTCCGATCGTCGTATTGAGCTTCGGAGCCAGCATCTCCGCCGTGATCTTCGTGCCGAGCAGGTTCTTGCTCTTTAGACTTTTGACGCCCTCAGCCCCCACCGGCTCACCATCAACCAGGCCGTCGACCAGCCCATATCGGGCAAACTCCCCGTTCAGCTCCGCAGCGATTCCCCACGGCAGGCCGGTCGCCGGGTCGAAAACCGCGCCCTGCGGGTTCACCACAATTCCCACGGCCACAGTCACTCCCGCCAGCGGGGTACCTTCCGGGAACACGGCGCTGGCCTGCCCAAAGCCGCCCTTCAACGCGCCGGCAGAGGCGCCCAACCCCGCGCCGACGTTGCCGTTCAGCGCCCCCT
>NZ_CALLDG010000176.1 GCF_937999985.1 uncultured Corynebacterium sp. | reverse complement strand
TGACCTGCATAAAGGTAACCTTTCAATGCTTGCAGTAAATCTGACGCTCAGCGATACTTGAGTCATGAGCACTTCAGTATCTTGCCCCTGCGATCGCTACTACGACGGCAGCTGCACTGCCGTGGCTACATGCGAACGCGGGATTATCACCATCCCGACGGCTGAAGTGACCGCGCACGCAGAGGTTCCGCCAGCCACCCAGGCCGAACACACACCGACCGCTCCAGCCGAACACCCTGAGCTCGCCGCCCCCACCGAACACCCCGACGTCGATGACAACCACGGCGAGAGCCTCAACCGCCTCCGCGCGGCCGTCCTCGGCGCGAACGACGGCATCGTCTCCACCGCCGCGGTCCTCGTCGGCGTGGCTGGCGCGACCAGCAACCCACAGACCATCGCCATGTCCGGCCTGGCCGCCGTCATCGGCGGTGCCGTATCCATGGCGCTCGGCGAGTACGTCTCCGTCTCCTCACAGCGCGATTCCGAGCGCGCCATGGGAATGAGCCAGCTGGTGAACCCGTGGTCGGCGGGCATCGCATCCTTCATTTCCTTTATCTTGGGTGCCGCTCTGCCGTTTGCCGCCGCTCTGTTCGCCCCCGTCGCCGTAATCTTCGGCGTGACCTTCGTAGCCTTGGCGCTCACTGGCGCTCTGTCGGCTCACCTAAGTAACGTGCCGAAGACCCGCGCAATGCTGCGCATCGTGATCGGCGGAATGGCAGCCCTGGCGGTCACCTTCGCTGTCGGCTCCGTATTCGGAGCGGCAATATAGCCCACCTCCTTCCCCAATAGCGCTACAGCTTCCCGGCTAAATTCCTTGTAGATTCGGGTGCTGTAGCGCTATTTTGCCACGCCATCACAGCGCACCGCGAAGGAAATTGACGAAATCGTCAAAATCTACAAAAATGTCCAGGGTGTCTGTTGAAATAGACCGAGCTTCCCTACCCACAGAAATCAGGTAAAGCCATGTCTTCCCTAGCAGTAGAAGCCCAGGATCTCGAGCTAAAAGGTGACGAGGGCCGAGTGTTCGGCCCTCTTTCTTTCGCTATCCCCAACCAGGGTCTAACCAACCTGCTTGGCAAGGGTGGCTCCGGCCGCACGGCCCTAGCTCTAGTTCTTTCTGGTCGGATGAAGCCCACCGGCGGCTCGCTGAGCGTGCTCGGCGAATCCAAGCCAAAGGCGATCCGCTCCCGCGTAGCCATCGCGGGCGTGGAGCAGATCGACCTGCTGGAGCGTTCCGTCACGGTCCAGGACGTGCTCACCGAGTCTTTGTCCTGGTCGAAGCCGTGGTTCATGCCGATGCGCAAGGCCACCCAAGAGGACCTAGAGCGCTTCTGCAACCACGTTTACGGCGACCGCGACCTGCCTCCGCTGGATGCCTACATCTCCCAGCTGGACAACCTGGACAAGATCATGTTGCGCATCAGCCTTGCCCTGTCGCCCGCCGACAACAAGCCCGTCGAGCTGCTGATCATGGACGACATCGAGCAGGTGCACGAGAACGACGACCGTGCAATTCTGTTGCAGGTGCTAGAGCGCCTATCGCAGGACATTCCTGTGATCGTGAACTCGTCGAACCCCATTGTCGGACCTGTGGCGCCACACAAGGTTATTGAAATTGACGCCAACGCTGGCCACGCGCACCCGATTCATACCGGACTGCGTGAATACCCTGACCCGGCTGAAGTGGAATCAGACCAATACGACCCCGAACTCGATGATCCAGAACTCGACGACCTAGACATTCCCGAAGACCACAACACCACCGCAGAGCAGAAGGAGAACCGTTAATGCTTGCCGGTTTCAAACTCAACAGCGAAATCCGCAGTTTCAAGCGCAACCGGCTCACCCGAGCCGCACTTGTCATCCTTGTGCTTATGCCGCTGCTGTACTCCGCCCTCTACCTGTGGGCATTCTGGAACCCCTTCGGGAACCTGAACAGCCTCCCCGTTGCCCTGGTGAACAGTGACAAGGGAACCAACGTTGAGGGCGAGGAACTGCGCGCCGGCGACACGGTAATCGAAGGATTAAAGGACAACGACCAGATCAGCTGGATCGAAACGGATGCCGAAGATGCCCGCAAGGGCGTGGAATCCGGCCAATACTACTTCTCTCTCGAACTGCCGGAAAACTTCTCCGAAGCGGTGGCTTCCCCCACCTCCGATAACCCGGAGAAAGCCAACCTCATCAGCACTTACAACGACGCGAACGGCTACCTGTCCACCATGATCGGCCAGAACGTCATGCGTGAGGTCATCAGCGTGGTCGGCGACAAGATCAGTGCAGAGGCTGTGGACAAAGTCCTCGTCGGCGTCGTTGATGCCGGCTCCGGCATGCAGAAGGCTGCGATCGGCGCCGGCAAGCTCGCCGACGGCACCGCCGAACTGAAGGACGGGTCTATCCAATTGGACGACGGCGCCAACAAGCTCGCCGACGGCCTGGCCACCGCCAAGGACGGTTCCGGCAAGCTGCGCAAGGGCGCAACCGATCTGGATGACGGACTCGTCCAACTCCACGACGGTTCAGGGAAACTAGCCGACGGTACTGACGAGCTCGCCACGAAGGTGAACGCTGCGGCTGACAAGCTCAACGGCAAGGCCGGAAAGCTCAATCAGCTGGAAGATGGCGTCAATAAACTCGGCGACGGAGCAAGCCAGGTCAACGACGGAGTGCAGCAGCTCAACACCAAACTGGGCGGTGTGACCAAGGCCCAGGGCGACCACGCGGTCAAGCTGCGTGGGCTCTCCCGCGACCTGCGCGGCACCGGCGTGCCCGCCGCCATCACCGCAGCTGACGAGCTGGACAAGGTCGCCTTCGCCCTGGAGACGCAGGGCCTCGGCCCGAAGTCGCAGAACGCCTCGGACCTGAAGCGCCTGGCTGACGGCAGCGCACAACTGTCCTACCAGCTCAACGACCCGAACGCGCCACTGCGCAACGGCGTGACCGAGCTAAAGGGCCTGCCTGGACAGTTCAAGCAGCTACAGGACGGCGTGAACAAGCTCAACGACGGCGCGCAGACGCTCGATGAGAAGATGGGCGAAGCCTCCGACGGCGCAGGCAAGCTAAAGGACGGCGTGATCAAGCTGGACGACGGCAACACCAAGCTCAAGGACGGTGCGGACAAGCTCGCCGAGGGCACCGGCAAGGCCAAGGACGGCACCGCCAAGCTGGATGACGGCGCCTCCGAACTCCACACCAAGCTCTCCGATGGCTCCAAGCAGGTTCCGAATTGGAACGAAGGCCAGCGCCTGGCCACCGCCTCCACCATCGGCGGGCCGGTGGATCTGAAGAGCGACAACGATTCCGGCACCCACACCTTCGGCGCCGGCATGGCACCGTTCTTCTTCAGCATGGCACTGTTCATCGGCGGCATCATGGTCTACGTGATGATCAAGCCGCTGCAGGCCCGCACCGTCAACTCCGGCGTGCACTCCTGGCGTGCGGCGCTCTCCGGCTTCCTGCCGACCGGCCTACTCGCCATCGGCCAGGCAGCCGTCGTGGTCGGCGTGACCGTCTGGGGCGTGGGCATGGATGTCGATAACCTGCCGGGGCTATTCTTCTTCGCCGCCCTCGTGGCACTGGTGTGGATGCTGATGAACCAAATGTTCATTGCGTTCCTCGGCCCCGGACCCGGCCGCGTGGCCGCCCTGGCGATACTCATGCTGATGATCGTCGCCTCGGGAGGCCTCTATCCAGTCGAGACCCAAAACAAATTCTTCCAATTCCTGCATCCGTTCGACCCAATGACGTACACAGTCAACGGCTTCAGGCAGCTGATCTACGGCTTCTACGACGAACGCCTACCGATCGCAGTGGGAGTACTCTTCCTCGTCGGCCTCGGCTGCTTCCTGGTCACCACGCTATCGGCCCGCAGCCAGCAAACGTGGACCATGAAGCGACTGCACCCGGTGCTGAACGCTTAAGGTTCGGTGGGACGAGGGGGCGTCACAAAACCTTCTCGGCGCCTTCGACCCCCAGCAACAAATCCGGGTCGATCTTCTCCCCCGCGCGCAGGGTAGAGATCGACCCGTTGGATTCCAGAATCATGCACGCGACCTCGCTAAAGTCGCGCACCCCCGCCTTGCGCGCGGCCGTAGCGATCGCGGTCTCGGTAATGTGGTTGCGCTGCAGAGTCTCCTCCAGCACCTCACCATGGGCAATCAGCACCGTCGGCGGCGGGTTAATGGTGCGGCGCAAGGCCACGACGTCCTGCACGACGCCGAAGAGGGCCTCCATACCCATGAGTGTGAGCAGGCCGATCACGCCCGCGGCCAGCGACGGCGGGTGGCCCAGAACAGCACGGCCCGCGACGGCGCCGAACATAAAAATAACGACGGCATCAAAGCCGCCCAGCGGGCTGAGGATGCGCTGCCCAAACAGCCGCACCGCCACCAGGAACGTCAAATAGATACCCACGGCGGCGACCATGACCACCGGGATGCGCCACAAATCAATGCCGAGCTGTTCCTTCAGCACCGGCCCCCACCCCTGCGGCGGGGTGAAATCCGCCGCGCTTATCGCAACCGTCGTGAGTGATTCATGCATCCCGCCAAACATGGATACTCATTGTACGCCCAGGTAGAGGGCACGGCGCACCGGGCGCATGGCGGGTGTTCGGTGCAGTGCGCGCGGGTGCGCTACTTTTCGAGCTCCTCGTCGGGGATCTCGCTCTTCACCTCATCGGTGATGGTCCGGTGAAGCTCCTTGTCTTCGATGTTGGACTCGCCGACCAGCTTGCGCAGTTCCTGGCGATCCTCGTCGGTGTACTGTTCTTCGTCGTGCTCGCGGGCGTGGGCGAGCTCGTGGATGCGGTCGCGGCGGTTGGACTCCGCAAAAATGTCCGTGCGGGAGCGAAGCCACCAGGCGATCATCACGACGATCATCACCAGGCCGATGTAGCCAATCACCGGGTAGACGTAGGTCATGAGGGTATCGAAGCCCACGAAGCTGATGCCGTAGCCAATGAGCGTCACCACGATAAACACCGGACGGAAGGACTTGTCGGTGCTGGCGGTCAGACGCTTACCCAGCGCATAGAACATGCCAATCGCGGTGTTGAAGATCATGAAGAAGATGATGATCGCCATGATCACGCCCAGCACCGGGCTGATGTCGTCCATCATCGCGAGCATCGGCACGTCGCTGCCCTGGACGGTCTCGATGTTCAGGTACAGGGTGATCGCGGCGATGATCAGCATGACGGTGTACAGCACGCCACCCATCAGGCCGCCCACACCGGCCTCCTTCGGGGAGGCGTAGTTACCGCCGATCACCAGGGACATGGAAACACCCAGCAGCAGCGCCAGGCCGTTGTAGTTCAGAGCGGAGACGAACCACGGGGAAACCGGCGACTCTTCCGCCATCGCAATCTCGTTCAGATGCGAGGGGTCGGAGGGCATGTTGATCATCGTGTACACGAAGGCGAACACCACCGCGATGATGATCAGCGGGGTCAGCGCGCCAATGACCTGGCTGACCTTCTCCACGTCCAACATTCCGGCGGCCAGCACCACGCCCGTCATTAACAGCGCGCCCGCCCAGGCGGGGAGGCCGAACTGTTGCTCCAGGTTGGAGCCCGCGCCGGCGAGCATCACGAAACCAACGGCGAACAGGGTGATCGTCACGGAGACATCCAAGAACCGCGAGACAATGGGGTGCGCGACGTTGCGGAACACCATGCGGTGCTCGTCGGCCAGGAAGTAGCTGCCGACCTGCAGGATCACGCTACCTGCGAGGGCCATGACGATGCCGGCCAGCACCGCGCCCCAGATACCGTTGAGGCCAAAGGAAATGAAGTATTGGATGACTGCTTGGCCAGTTGCAAAGCCCGCGCCGACGGTCAGCCCGACGAAGGCCATGGCGATAGAGAATGTTCTCTTCACGCTGAAGAAACTCCTTCACTAAAAATTAGAAAAGCAAATCATGCGGTTTTGTCCGAACTATGACTGTACTCCGTCGGATCCCCTACAGCACTTCCGCTGGCGGCGGCTCACAGCTCACACGCCGCGCGCCCCGCCTGCGCGTCACAGCTCGCGCACCACGCGCCCCGCGCCCGCAACGGCCTCCCCGATGTAACTGCCGCCGAAGACCGCCGCATGCAGCCACAGCAGGTGTTGTTGGTGCAGGTCCACGCTCTGTGCACCCGTCCCCCAGCCATCCACGTGCGGGCTGGCCTCGAAATACGCGCCCTCGATGCTACTCAGGTGCGGCGCGCCGAAGAGCCGCAGCGCCGCCAGGTCCGCGCGCGGATGGCCGCCATGCGCGCTCGGGTCGATGAGGATTGCCCCTTCTATATTTCTTGACGCCACCTTCCCCCACAGCACATTCCCCGCCCACAGGTCGCCGTGGATACGGGCCGGAGGTGTGCCGTCGTCCAGCTGCTCGGCGCGCAGGGCCTCCAGCAGCCGGGAGACCTCGGCGGGAACGTCCGCGGTGGCGCTCCCGGCGCCAGTCCCCGAGTTCTCGGCTGCCGAGGTTCCACCGAAGACCCGCGCAACCAGCGGAGACAGGCACACGTCCGCGTAGAACTCTCCCCAGCTTTCGAAGGGTTTCAGGGGAAGCTCCAAGAGGATGTCGTTAGGGCCTTGAAATCCGGACTCCCCCGTCGGCGAGAACCCGAAATGGGGCGCCCCCGCAGCATGCGTGGCCGCCAGCTTTCGGCCGAAATCCTCGGCCATGGCGCGTGTGGGCGTCATAGGCTCTACCCGATCGATCCCCAACCCACGAGCATCATGCTTGTGAACAGAAACAACCGGGGCGCCGCCCGGAGCTTCGGCGAGCCAGCGCAGGCCCGCGACCTCCCAAGCGCCGGGGCGGTCGGGGTTAGCTTTCCAATAAATGTCAGAAGTAGCCATGCCCCCAGTGTTACAGCGTTATGGCTTCGGCGTGACAGCATTGTGGCTTCGGCGTGACAGCGTTGCTGTGTCAGCGGGCTGGCGGGCGCCTGAAAGGCCAGGAAAACCGGCCTACACTGGGAGATGAAGGTCGTCGAACCGGAAGGAGCATCATGAAGATCGTAGACAACGGACCAGAGGCCAATGTCTTTGACATTGAAACTGCCACCCGAGAGAACACTAACTACCGCACCACCGCATGGACGGGTAAGTACCTGCAGGTGACCCTCATGTCCATCGCGCCTGGCGATTCCATCGGCCTGGAAGTGCACCACGATACCGACCAGTTCCTGCGCCTGGACGCAGGTGTCGGCAAGTGCATCATGGGTCCGGACAAGGACAACATGACCATCCAGCAGGAAGTTTCCGACGGCTGGGCTGTGCAGGTTCCGGCTGGCGTGTGGCACGACATCATCAACACCGGTGACGAGCCGATGCAGGTGTACGCGGTCTACGCGCCGAGCCACCACGCTAAGGGCATCGTTCAGGAGACCGCCGAGCAGGCGGAGAAGGACGAGGAGTCCGGCAAGGACGTTCCGCCGGAGTGGACCGTTCAGCCGCCGAAGCAGCAGGCCGACGAGCACGCCTAGAGCTGGGTTGATCTGACGAAAGTGGCACCTCCCCGCGAGGTGCCACTTTTCTTTTGCCCTGCCCCGCGTGGCTTGCGCCGCGCGGCTTTCACCGTGCGACCTCCACCTGGCGGCATGCACCACGCAGCCTCCGCCGCGTGACATCCACCGAATAGCCTCCACAGCGCCGGAACCGCCCACGCCACTCACGCCACATGCACCCCTGATGCCCCACAGGCTCCACAGTCGCGAGCGGGCTACAACGCCAATGTCCCAAATCTTCCACTTTCGCCAAAAAGCACACTTGCAGCCCAATAGTCATAATTGCCTGACCTGCACAAATAGATTAGTTATAAAAACAGAGTGGAAGATTTGGGACACCCC
>NZ_CALLDG010000175.1 GCF_937999985.1 uncultured Corynebacterium sp. | reverse complement strand
CGAGAACTACCCGGCCAGCCCGGTGACAGGTAAGCCAATTGTCGGGGCGGAGCCGGGCAACGAATCCCGCGGCATTTTGGCCGCGGGCGTGGCAGAGCAGAATGGCCAGCTGGTGAGCTCCGGCGGCCGCGTGCTGAACGTCATCGGCACCGGCGCCACCCTGGCGGAAGCACGCAAGCAGGCCTACGAGACCCTGCAGGGTATCCAACTGGAAGGCTCGCACTACCGCTCCGACATCGCCCTTCCCGCAGTTGAGGGGCGCATTTCCATCTAGTACCCGAACGCTGTTTTGACAGCATTTGGGTGTAAAGATTGCATAAGGGTTTCGCACTGGGTGCAATGGGTTTAAGGTAACCTCTTGTGATTGCACAACCAGGCGAAAGTCGCCGGCGGGGCTGGCAAGGCTTCAGCCCCGCGCAGCTGGTCTCCGTGAGTTTCCTGCTGCTTATCCTTGCAGGCACAGCGCTATTGCTGTTGCCCATATCCCGTAGCGGGCCGGAGAGCCCGGAGTTCACCACCGCTCTGTTTACCGCTACCTCGGCCACCTGCCTGACCGGTCTCACCGTCGTGGACACCGCGACCTACTGGTCCCATTTCGGGCAGGTCGTCATCATGCTGCTGATCCAGGTCGGAGGCCTCGGCATCATGACGCTCGCCACGGTGGTGAGCTTCGTTTTGGCTGGACAGATGGGCGTCAAAGGGCGCCTGCGCGCCGCCGCGGAACAACGCGGAAGGTACCTGGGCGAAATCCGCACCATCATCTTCGGCACCATCGGCTTCTCCCTGGCCACTGAGCTGGTGATAGCTATAGTGCTGACCTTCCGCTTCGCCTCTGGCTATGGCTACGGCTTCCTGCCTGCGGTGTGGGAGGGTACGTTCCACGCGATCTCAGCGTTCAACAACGCTGGCTTCGGCCTGCGCTCCGACAACCTGATGCCCTACGTCAACGACGCGGGCATCATACTGCCGATCGCCGCTGGCATCGTCATCGGCGGCCTGGGTTTCCCCGTGCTGCTGGAACTGCGGGCGCGGTGGCGTTCGAAGGTGAAGCACCCGCCATCTCTGACCTTGATCTTCACGCTCACCGGCACCGCGATCCTGCTGGTGGTGGGTACGGTCGGCTTCGCGCTGATGGAGTGGACCAACGCCCTGCGCGACCTCACGCCGCTATCGGCGCTGCAAGCGGCGTTCTTCCACTCTGTCTCCTCCCGTACGGCCGGCTTCAACTCGGTGGATCTGACGGAGCTGCGCCCGTCCTCGCTGATGCTGACGGATTTCCTGATGTTCATCGGTGGCGGCTCGGGCGGCACCGCGGGTGGCGTGAAGGTGACGACCGCTGCGGTGCTGGTGGCGGTGCTGATCGCGGAGGTACGCGGCGACGAGCAGCTCCTGGTCGCCGGCCGGCGCATTCCGAGCCGCATCGTCCGTCAAGCCATGGCGGTATTCATGATGGCCTTCCTAGTGGTCGGAGTATCCATCATGGCGCTGCAACTTTTGCTGCCGCAGTACGATTCGCACCAGATCACCTTCGAAACCATCTCCGCTTTCGCCACCGTGGGTCTGACCACCGGAATCACCCCGGAGTTGCCGGACTTTGCCCGCATTTGGCTGGTCGTGCTGATGTACCTCGGCCGCATTGGGCCCATCACCGTGGTGGCGGCCCTGGCTGCCCGCACTAACCAACGCCTCTATTCCTACCCAGTAGAAAGGCCGTTCATTGGCTAAGTTCCTTTCCCACCCCACCAATCCTCCCGTCGTCATCATCGGCCTGGGCCGCTTCGGCATGGCTCTCGGCGAAGAACTCGTACAATCCGGCGTGGAGGTGCTGGGCATCGACGTGGACGAAGCGGTGGTGACAAAGGCCGCCCCGCTACTGACGCACGCGGTCATCGCCGAAACCACCGACCAGGATGCGCTGCGCCAGCTCGGGGTGCAGGATGCCCACCGCGTTGTCATCGGCATCGGTTCAGACATGGGGGCGTCACTACTTACAGCTTCCGCCGTGATGGACCTCGGGGTACCCAACGTCTGGGCGAAGGCAGACAACCAGCAACACGCGAAGATCCTGACACAGATCGGCGTGCACCACGTAGTGCGACCCGAGCGGGATACCGGGCGGCGCGTGGCGCACCTGATCGCAGGCCACGTGCAGGAGTACATCGAGTTTGACCGCGACTTTGCGATGGCCAAGCTGGCGCCGCCACTGCACATGCACGGCCGCAAGGTGGAGGAGACCCCGCAGGGGATCGCCATCGTCGCGGTGCGTTCGGCGGACGGGCACTTTTCTACTCCGCCAGCGGGGTATGTGATTCGCTCAGGCGACCTGGTGATTGCCGCGGGGCGGATCAAGGACCTGGATAAGTTCGCGGATTCCTAAAAGCCAGCGGTACGCATAAACTCGGGGACGTGCCTGCTAAGAAAAATATTTCCAACGTCCTTGCCAACCGCTACGCCTCCCCAGAGATGACCGCCATTTGGTCCCCGGAGGACAAGATCATCATGGAGCGCAAGCTCTGGATCTCCGTCATGAAGGCCCAAGCCGAACTCGGGGTGGAGGTCCCGGCCGAGGCTATCGAAGCCTACGAGAAGGTCATCGAGAACGTAGACCTTGCATCCATCGCCGAGCGAGAAAAGGTCACCCGCCACGACGTAAAGGCCCGCATCGAGGAATTCAATGCGCTGGCCGGCCACGAGCACATCCACAAGGGTATGACCTCCCGCGACCTGACGGAGAACGTGGAGCAACTGCAGATCTTTAGCTCCCTGCAGCTGGCCCGCGACAAGGCAGTTGCCGTCCTGGCGCGCATCGGCCGCCGTGCAGCGGAAAATCAGTCGCTGGTGATGGCCGGGCGCTCCCACAACGTGGCCGCCCAGGCAACGACCTTGGGCAAGCGCTTCGCCTCTGCCGCCGATGAGCTACTGGTGGGGCTCGAGCGCATCGAGGATCTGCTGAGCCGCTACCCGCTGCGTGGCATTAAGGGGCCGATGGGAACCAGCCAGGACATGCTGGACCTGGTCGGCGGCGACGAGTCCAAGCTGGCGGCACTGGAAAGCACCATCGCCGAGAACCTGGGCTTCTCCCGCGTATTCGATTCCGTCGGCCAGGTTTATCCGCGCAGCCTGGACATGGACGCGCTGAGCGCCCTGGCGCAGATCGGTGCCGCCCTGTCTTCGCTGTCGATGACGATTCGCCTGATGGCGGGCAACGAGACTGTCACGGAGGGCTTCAAGGAAGGCCAGGTCGGTTCCTCCGCCATGCCACACAAGATGAACGCCCGCTCCTGCGAGCGCGTGGGCGGCATGCAGGTCCTGCTGCGCGGCTACCTGACCATGGCCGCGGATCTGGCCGGTGCGCAGTGGAACGAGGGCGACGTGTTCTGCTCTGTGGTTCGCCGCGTGGCTCTTCCCGACGCCTTCTTCACATTCGACGGCATGTGTGAGACCTTCCTGACCGTCCTGGACGAGTTCGGAGTGTTCCCGGCGATGATCGACCGGGAGCTGGAGCGCTACCTACCGTTCCTGGCCACCACGCGCATCCTGATGGCAGCCGTGCGCGCCGGGGTAGGCCGCGAGACGGCTCACGAGTTGATCAAGGAGCACGCGGTGGCGGTGGCGCTGAACATGCGTGAAAATGGCGGCGACCAGGATCTAGTGCAGCGCCTCGCCGGCGACGACCGCTTCCCGCTGGATGAGTCGCAGCTGGAGGAGGCACTGGCGGAACGCCACGCTTTCATTGGCGCAGCCGAGTCCCAGGTGTCCCGCGTCCTATCGCGCATCGAGGAAGTTAAGAACCGCCACCCGGAGGCCGCTGCCTACACACCGGGCGAGATTCTGTAGCTGCACAAAACGCCGAAGATTCGCACAGTTCCGGCCACAAATAGTCAAAAGCTTGGTGCAGGGCTACACTGTCTACTCATGCGTCCAGAACTGTGCGAGTACGAGCACCATTCCGCAGGTAAAGTGCGGGAGATCTACGAGGTTGATGAAGACAACCTGCTGATGGTTGTCAGCGACCGGATCAGCGCCTACGACTACGTCCTTGATACTGAGATCCCGGACAAGGGACGAGTGCTCACTGCCGTGAGCGCTTTTTTCTTTGACGAGATTGATTTCCCCAACCACCTGGCCGGTGCGTTGGATGACGAGCGAATTCCCGAGTACGTCCTCGGCCGCGCCATGTTGTGCAAGAAGTTGGATATGATCCCCTTCGAATGCGTGGCTCGTGGCTACCTGACCGGCTCTGGCCTGAAGGAGTACGAGGAAACCGGCAGCGTGTGTGGCGTGGAGCTGCCCGAGGGCCTTGTGGAGGCCTCCCGCCTGCCGGAACCCATCTTCACCCCGGCCACCAAGGCCGAGCTCGGTGACCACGACGAGAACGTGAGCTTCGACGTGGTCGTTGAAGCGCTTGGGGAGGAGCGCGCCAACGAGCTGCGCGAGGCCACCCTCTCGATCTACAAGAAGGCCGCCGCCATCGCCGAGGAGCGCGGCTTGATCCTGGCCGACACTAAGTTCGAGTTCGGCCTGGACGCCGACGGCACCCTGGTGTTGGCCGATGAGGTGCTGACCCCGGACTCCTCCCGTTACTGGCCTGCCGAAGGCTACGAGGAGGGCAAGGTGCAGCCCAGCTTCGATAAGCAGTACGTGCGCAACTGGCTGACCGGTCCGAAGTCCGGCTGGGACAAGTCCGAGGGAACGCCCCCGCCGCCGCTGCCGGGGTCCGTGGTGGAAGCCACCCGCTCGCGCTACATCGAGGCCTACGAGAAGCTATCCGGCAAGCGCTTCTCCGACTGGATCGGCCAGTGCGTTTAAGCGACCGATAGACTCGTTCGCGTCAGAAACTGCCGTTAGGTTAGCCCCCACGAATGTGGGGGCTTTCTTTGTCTGGCGGTTCTTTAGGCTTGCTCAAAACCCGTTTTCCCTGCATACAGAGTTGAACCGGCCTATGGTTACAGACGTAGACGCCTTAGCCCTCCGGCGGCAAAGAGGCAATTTTTTTGTACTGCGCCGCCGTGCAAAGTCGCAAACCCGTGACGTAGAGGGCTGGACATCGGCGCCCTCATCGAGAGACTTCTATGGTTGAATTCATCTCTAGTCGCTGGACGGACATTCTGTTCAAGGCTTATCAACATGCCAGTTTGGTGATTCAGTCCGTAGCTATCGCGACCATCATCGCTTTAGCTGTCGCTGTTCTGGTCACCCGCTATTCCAAACTCGCACCATTCGCCAACGCATTTTCGGCGATTGGTCTAACGCTTCCCTCTTTTGCTCTGCTGGGGCTTTTGATCCCACTGATGGGCATTGGCACTATGCCCGCGGTGATTGCCGTTGTGTTTTACGCAGTGTTGCCGATTATGCGTAACGCAGTCGTTGGCCTCCAAGCAGTAGACCCGGTGCTGGTGGAATCCGCCCGCGGGCAGGGCATGGGCGCTCTGGCGACTTTCTTCAAAGTCGAGTTTCCCCTGGCTTGGCCCGTAATTATGACGGGCATTCGGGTGTCTACCCAGATGTCCATGGGCGTGGCTGCCATCGCCGCCTATGTCTTGGGGCCAGGTTTTGGTAGCTACATCTTCCGTGGCCTTGCCCAAGCGGGTGGTCAAAATGCCATGTACTACGCGATTGTCGGCACCGTGGGTGTGGTCATCGTTGCACTGATTGTCGATGCGGCACTGGTACTGCTCGGCCGGGTCACGACTTCGAAGGGAATTCGCTAATGTCCGATTCAAATCCTGTCCAGAACACTAATAGTCCCCGCATCAACACTGCGACCGGTGTGACGCTCGAATTCAAGGACATTGTCAAGCAATACCCCGGGCAGAAAGCTCCTGCAGTAAAGAAGCTCAATTTGAAAATCAATGCAGGCGAGTCCGTCATGTTTGTCGGCCCCTCTGGCTGCGGCAAGACTACTTCTCTGAAGATGATCAACCGCCTCATCGAGCCCACCAGCGGGCAGATCCTCATCGACGGCAAGAACGTAGTGGACAGTAACGTCTCGGAGCTACGCCGCTCCATCGGCTACGTCATTCAGGGAGGTAGTCTGCTGCCTCACTTTACCGTGGCTCAGAACATCGCGATCGTTCCCAAGCTGCTCAAGTGGGATAAGAAGCGCATCGCTGCCCGCTGTGACGAGCTAATGGAGATGGTGGGACTCGATCCGAACCTATATCGCGACCGTTATCCGCGCGAGCTCTCGGGTGGCCAGCAGCAGCGCGTGGGCGTTGCGCGAGGCTTGGCCGCTGACCCACCAGTGCTTCTCATGGATGAGCCCTTCGGTGCGGTGGATCCCATCACCCGCCAGCGCTTGCAGGACGAACTTTTGAGCATTCAAGATGAGCTGCATAAGACTATCGTCTGCGTCACCCACGACATCGACGAGGCCATCAAACTGGGCGACCGAATCGTCATCTTTCGAGAGCAAGCTGAGATTGCTCAGTTCGACACTCCGGAGGCAATTCTGTCGAATCCCGCCGATGATTATGTCGCGGACTTCGTTGGCTCTGGTTCGAAGTTGAAGCAGCTCTCGCTGTTGCGCGTTGACGATGTGGGGCTTAGTGACGCCCCTACATGTCGCGTTGGCGAGGCGGTCAGTGAGGTTGTCGCGAAGGTCGAATCGCAGGGGGAGGATCATGTGGTGATTCTGGACGATCAGGACCGACCGCAGGAGTGGCTGTTCTTGCGGACTCTGAAGCACCACGACAAGGTTCCGGCAGCTACCCACGAACTGGAGACAGTCATCGATCGCCGTTCCACCTTGAACAACGCTTTGGATACCATGCTGATGTCCAGCCACGGTGGGGCAATGGTTACGGAGCGTGGCCGGTACGTGGGCGTGATTCGCTATGACGATGTGACGGACTATGTCCGAGCGACCCGCGAAGAAGCACGTGGTGTGGGGGAGGACGCATGAGTGCTCCACAGGAAAGTACCGTAAAACGGGTTATCTCCGCAGAGGACAAGATCCTGCTCATCGGTTTGCCCATCATTGTTGCAGTGGGATTGATTGGCTGGGCAGTCTGGCGAAATACCGCAGAATTGGGCGCCGTGGAAGAACGGCAGCTGGCCTGGGGGACTGTGTTGGAGTTAACTCGCCAGCATCTCCTGCTCGTCGCCATCTGTGCGGTGATCGTTCTGGTGTTAGCTATCCCCGCGGGAATTCTTTTTACTCGTCCGAAGCTGCAATTCTTGGCACCGATCGTCACTGGAATTGCCAACGCGGGGCAGTCCGCTCCAGTCATC
Organism: uncultured Corynebacterium sp.; assembly: GCF_937999985.1. GTDB lineage: Bacteria > Actinomycetota > Actinomycetes > Mycobacteriales > Mycobacteriaceae > Corynebacterium. The sequence goes on along the minus strand of NZ_CALLDG010000175.1, from coordinate 19,289 downwards.
GGTGTGATTGTGCTTCTGGCTATGTGGATCGCGTTCGGTATTCCCGTCGCAGTCCTTTCGCTTTCTCTTTATGCCTTCCTGCCTGTGTTGGCTAACACTATTGCAGGACTCCGCGGCGTCGACCCCGCGCTGATCGAATCCGCCCGTGGGATGGGAATGACCAATTGGCAGGTTCTACGACAGGTTGAGCTGCCTCTGGCGTTGCCGATCATCATGACGGGCGTGCGAACCGCACTGGTGTTGCTGGCTGGCACAGCGTCCTTCGCCACGTTCATTGACGCAGGCGGGTTGGGCGCGCTGATTCAGACAGGCATCACCCTGTATCGCTTCCGTATTCTCGTGTCCGGCGCACTTCTTATTGCCCTGTTGGCACTGGTGGTGGAGTGGCTGGGGCGACTCGCAGAGGTTTATCTCAAGCCGAAGGGGCTGGAATAGAAATGCAAACGCTCAAGTCTCTCAAATCCATTGTCGGTGCTCTGTGTGCGGCGTTGTTGGCCTTCGGAGCCACGGCCTGTGGGCTGGGTACAGCCGGGGGATATAGCCCTTCTGGTACGTTGTCCGGCCCTATTGACGGCGTTGATTTGAAGGACGCGAAGGTGGCCGTAGGGTCAAAGAACTTCACCGAACAGATAATTTTGGGGAAGCTTGCCGTCATTCTTTTTAAATCCGCTGGTGCGGATGTCGAAGACCTCACTAATATTCCGGGGTCGAATAGTGCCCGCGAGGCCATGGTGAAGGGCGATATCAACTTCCAGTGGGAGTACACCGGAACGGCCTGGATCTCCTACCTTGGTCACGACGATCCAATTTCTGATGAAGAAGAGCAGTATGAAGCTGTTTTGAAGGCCGATCGGGAAAAAGGCTTGGAGTGGCTGCCACCGGCGCCGATGAACAACACTTATGGCTTCGCAATTCCGCGAACAAAGGCAGAAGAGCTCGGGATTTCCAAGCTCAGCGATCTGGCCAAACTGCCAGATAACGAGCGTACCTACTGCGTGGAATCTGAGTTTGCCAACCGTAACGACGGGTTCCGGCCGATGCTAAAGCACTACAACGTTCCGGCTGCTTCGAAAGGTAATGTGTCCACCTTGGACACTGGTGCGATCTATCAGGCTACAGCCGATGGGTTATGCAACTTCGGTGAGGTATTCACCACCGACGGGCGTATCAAGGCGCTGGACCTGCAGGTGATGGAGGACGATCGGCAGTTCTTTCCCAAGTACAACCTTTCGGGCGTGGTTCGGCAGGAACTTCTTGAGGCATACCCGCAGATAAAGGATCTCCTAGAGCCGGTATCAGAAAAGTTGACGAACGAGACGCTAATCGACCTGAACGCGGAGGTAGACGTGGACGGCAGGGAACCTGTGGACGTGGCCTACGACTGGTTGAAGGAGGAAGGCTTCGTCACTGAGTAGCATGGCGCGTATGCCTAATAACGACGCGCCCCAGACAGCTAAGAACCCGATCGCGGCCCCGCCGGTCGCCAAGCAGGTGCCGCACACCCGCACCTTCCACGGCCGCGAGTTCGTGGATAACTACGAGTGGCTGCGCGACAAGGACAACGCGGAGGTCCGCCAGCACCTAGAGGCGGAAAACGCCTGGACTGCCCAGCAGACTGCGCACCTCAAGCCATTGGAAGACCGCCTGTTCGAGGAGGTCAAGGCCCGCGTGCAGGAGACGGATATGTCCCTGCCCGTGCGTTCCGAGGGCTGGTGGTACTTCTCCCGCACCGAGGAAGGCAAGAGCTATGGCACCATGTGTCGCGTTCCCATCGCCGACGAGGACGACTGGACCCCGCCGACGATCGAGCCCGGCATTCCCGCGCCGGGCGAGGAGACCTTCCTGGACTGCAACGCCCTGGCAGAGGGCAAGGAGTTCTTTAGCCTGGGCGCGGCCAGCGTGACCCAGGACGGCACGCGCCTGGCTTACTCGGTGGACGAGACCGGCTCCGAGCGTTTCACCCTGCGCATCCGCGACCTCACCACGGGGGAGGACCTGAAAGACGAGATCGCGGATGTCTTCTACGGCGCCACCTGGGTCGGCAGGGATACCGTGTACTACCAGCGCGTGGATGAAGCGTGGCGACCGCACGAGGTCTGGCGCCACACAGTCGGTGAGGGCGTCGATAAAGACGAGCTGGTGTACCGCGAAGACGACGAACGTTTTTGGGCGGGGGTGGCGACGACCCGCTCCGAGCGTTACCTGTTGATCCACACGGGCTCGAAGGTGACCAGCGAGGTGTGGTACCTCGATCTGGAGGATCCAAATGCGGAGCTGACCTGCGTAATCCCGCGCGAGGCCGATGTGGAGTATGCGGTGGACCACGCGGTCGTGGGTGGCCAGGACCTGTGGCTGATGTTGCACAACAAGACAGGTCCGAACTGCGAGTTGGGTTACCATCCGACCGGCCAGATTGCCGCGTGGGACGACGTGCAAGCTCTCGTGCCGCACCGCGAGAATGCACGCCTGGAGGGCGTGGATGTCTTCAGCGACCACATTGTCCTCGAAGCTCGGGAGAATGCGCTGGAGACCAGCTACATCATGAAGCTTGGTGACGCCGACACCTCGACCGGCGACTCTCCCGCCCAGGCCTTCGGCGAGTTCGAGCGGATCGAGTTCCCCGGGGAACTCTGCGGGGTTGGCGCCGTGGGCAACAGCGAGTGGGAGAGTCCGGTGCTGCGCGTGGCCTACACCGCCTTCACCACTCCGCCGCGGATCTACGACATCGACTTGGCGACGGGGAAGAAGATCCTGCGCAAGGAACAGCAGGTGCTGGCCGACCCGGACGGCCGGGAGTTCGACCCTGCGCAGTACACCTCCCAGCGGCTGTGGGTGACGGCCGAGGACGGCGCGCGCATCCCGGTATCCCTAATCCACCGCACGGACGTGGACATCACTCAGGCGAACCCGGTGCTGCTGTACGGCTATGGTTCCTACGAGAACTGCATCGACCCGGGATTCTCCCTGTTCCGGCTGTCCATGCTGGACCGCGGCGTGGTCTACGCTATCGCGCACGTCCGCGGCGGCGGCGAGATGGGCCGACTGTGGTACGACCACGGCAAGGGGCTGGAGAAGCGCAACACGTTCACGGACTTCGTGGCCGTCGCCGACCACCTGCTGCGCGAGGGCATGACCACCCGCGAGCAGATGGTGGCCGAGGGCGGTTCCGCCGGCGGCATGCTCATGGGTGCGGTGGCCAACATGGCGGGGGATCGCTTCGCGGGCATTGAGGCCGTTGTTCCTTTCGTAGATCCGCTGACCAGCATGCTGATGCCGGAGCTGCCGCTGACCGTGACGGAGTGGGACGAGTGGGGTGATCCCTTCCACGACCCTCAGGTCTACGACTACATGGCGGGTTACGCTCCTTATGAGAATGTCTCGGCCGACCTGACCTACCCGCCGATCCTGGCGGTGACCAGCCTGAACGACACCCGCGTGCTGTATGTGGAGCCCGCGAAGTGGGTGGCCAAGTTGCACGAGGTGGGCGCCGAGAAAACGCTGCTGCGCATCGACATGGAGGCCGGCCACGGCGGCGTATCCGGCCGCTATGCCAAGTGGCGCCAGGCGGCTTTCGAGACGGCCTGGGAGCTGGAAAAGATGGGAGCCACCGAGCTGCTGGTGACGGACCAGTCCGACGAGGATGCGAGCCTTTAACAACTCGACGCCCAGATGTAGGGCGGGCGTTACCTCCCGTTCACCTGTGTTGTGCAGGCTAAGTATCTATGAGCCCCGCACAGTCCACCCCCAGTACCCAGCGTGCCCCCCGCGTTTTGTTGACCATCACCGGTTTGCGCCAGGGCACGGTAACTGCGGCGGAGAAGATGCGCGACGCGGCGCGGGCGCTGGAACTACACGCTGGTTTGGTGCTGACGGTGCAGGGGCCGAATTGGCGCCTGAAGGATGACCACGCGACGCTGGAGCTGGTGCACGATTCCGCTGCCCGCGGCCACGAGCTGCTGTTAGGCGGGCTCGGACCACTGGGTGGGGCGCCTGGCAAAGGGGAGTTCCACCGGCTCGGACGCCACGAGTCAACCCTGCGGCTCTCCGCCGCCACCCGCCAGCTGGATGCGCTCGGCTTGGCGCCTAAGGCTTTCGCTCCAACGCGCTGGCTGGCGTCCGAGGACGCGCTGCAGGCCGCCGGCGAGGTGGGTTTCGCAGTCGCGGCGGATGCGTATACCATCCGGGATCTGGGCAATGAAAAGCGCTACCCGGTGCGTGTGCTCGCGTTTGGTGATGGCTTTGGATCGGTGAAGTGGTGGCGTCGCAACGTCCTCAATAGCGTGCGCCGTAGCGCCGCAAAGGGCAAAGACATCCGCCTTTCCATCAGCGCGGCGAAGGCTGGCAAAGACGACGTGGCGAGCGATATGCTGCGCATTCTCGAGTTGCTTTGCGAGGCCGGCTACGAGTCCGCGAACTACTGGGATTACGTGGAACGCCAGCAGGCATCTGTAGCTTAAGGGGGCGGGTGCCCAGCAGTGTTACGATGGGGCGGTAACCAACCGGGAAAATACCGCAAAGCTGGGAGAATGTAGAAGCCATGGCTCGTGTTGTCGTCAACGTTATGCCCAAGAAGGAAATCCTCGATCCGCAGGGTCAGGCCGTCGTTCGTGCCCTGGGCCGCATCGGCATCAGTGGGGTGGAGGATGTGCGCCAGGGTAAGCGCTTTGAGCTGGAGGTCGGCGAGGGTGTCTCGCGCGAAGACCTGGAGAAGATCGCCTCCGACCTGCTGGCAAACACCGTGATCGAGGACTACGACGTGGTCGTCGAAGGCGCAGATGTGGAGGCTAAGTAAGTGACCAGCCGCATTGGAGTGATCACCTTCCCCGGCACCCTCGACGATGTCGATGCCGTGCGTGCTGTGCGCCTGGCGGGTGCGGAGCCGGTGGAGCTGTGGCACGCAGACGAGGATCTGAAGAACGTCGACGCTGTGGTCGTCCCCGGTGGTTTTTCCTACGGCGACTACCTGCGCGCCGGTGCCATCGCCGCCATCGCCCCGGCAATGAAATCCGTGGTGGCTGCCGCGGAGCGCGGTACCCCGGTGCTGGGGATCTGCAACGGCTTCCAGATTCTGCAGGAAGCCGGCCTGCTGCCCGGCGCCCTCACCCGTAACGAGGGGCTGCACTTCGTGTGCCGCGACATCTACCTGGACGTGGAAAACACCTCCACGGCATGGACCAACCAGTTCGCTGAGGGCAGCAAGATCCTGGTGCCGTCGAAGCACGGCGAGGGCCGCTTCCAGGCCAGTGAGGAAACGCTGGAGCGCCTGGAGGGCGAAGGTCGCGTGGTGTTCCGCTACGTCGAGAATCACAACGGCTCCCGCAACTCGATCGCCGGAGTGTGCAGTGAAAACGGTCGCGTAGTTGGGCTAATGCCACACCCGGAGCACGCCGTGGAAACCCTGACCGGCCCGTCCTTGGATGGCCTGGGGCTGTTCCAGTCCGTTCTGTCCACGCTCGTTTCCTAATCTTTCTTCTTACAAGGAGCACCCGATCCTCATGATTCACAACGACACGGTCGCCGATGCTAAGGCCAACCCGGACCTGGAGCAGCCGTATCACGAGCTGGGCCTAAAGGACGACGAGTACGCGCGCATCAAGGAACTGCTGGGCCGTCGCCCGACCGATGCGGAGCTGGCCATGTACTCCGTCATGTGGTCCGAGCACTGCTCGTACAAGTCCTCGAAGACGCACCTGCGTTACTTCGGCGAGACCACGACCGAAGAGATGAAGTCCAAGATGCTCGCCGGTATCGGTGAGAACGCTGGCGTGATCGACATCGGCGATGGCCACGCGGTGACCTTCAAGGTCGAATCCCACAACCACCCCTCCTACGTGGAGCCCTACCAGGGCGCAGCCACCGGCGTGGGTGGCATCGTCCGCGACATCATGGCAATGGGCGCGCGCCCGGTGGCCGTGATGGATCAGCTGCGCTTCGGCCCGGCCGACCTACCGGATACCCAGCGCGTGCTGCCCGGCGTGGTCGCCGGTGTGGGCGGTTACGGCAACTCTCTGGGGTTGCCGAACATTGGCGGCGAGACTGTTTTTGACGCCACTTACGCGGGTAACCCGCTGGTAAATGCACTGTGCGTGGGCACTTTGAAGACCGAAGACCTCAAGCTGGCCTTCGCTTCTGGCAAGGGCAACCGAGTGATCCTTTTCGGCTCCCGCACGGGCTTGGACGGCATCGGTGGCGTGTCTGTGCTGGCCTCTGACACTTTTGAGGAAGGCGCAGAGCGCAAGCTGCCCGCCGTGCAGGTGGGCGACCCCTTCGCGGAGAAGGTACTGATTGAGTGCTGCCTGGACCTGTACCGCGCCAACGTGGTGGTGGGTATTCAGGACCTCGGTGGCGCCGGGCTTTCCTGTGCAACCGCGGAGCTGGCTTCCGCTGGTGACGGCGGCATGCACATCAACCTGGATAACGTGCACCTGCGCGCCGAGGGCATGACCGCCGCGGAGATCCTGTCCTCCGAGTCGCAGGAGCGCATGTGCGCCGTCGTGGAGCCGGAGAACGTGGATGCGTTCATGGAAATCTGCCGCAAGTGGGACGTGCTGGCCTCCGACATCGGCTGCGTGACCGACGGCGAGCACCTTGTCATCGAACACTGCGGTGAGATTGTGGTAGACGCTTCGGCGCACACCATGGCTGAGGAAGGCCCGGTCTACGAGCGCCCCTACGAGCGCCCGGCGGAGCAGGACGAGCTGAATGAGGTTCGCGGCGTGGAGCTGCCGGAGACCTCCCAGGAGGTTCGTCAACAGATCCTGGACCTGGCGGCCTCCCCGGCGCTGTGCTCTCGCGAGTTCATCTCCGAGCAGTACGACCGCTACGTGCGTGGCAACACCGTTGCGGCCAAGGACGCGGACGCGGGCGTGCTGCGCATCGACGAGGAGACCGGTCGCGGCATCGCCGTTTCTACCGACGCCTCCGGCCGTTACACTCGCCTGGATCCCCGCACTGGCGCCCAGCTGGCGTTGGCTGAGGCTTACCGCAACGTTTCCGTCACGGGCTCCACCCCGGTGGCAGTGTCCAACTGCCTGAACTTCGGTTCCCCGGAGGATCCGGGCGTGATGTGGCAGTTCCGCGAGGCCGTGCACGGCCTGGCCGATGGTTGTAAGGAGATGGGCATTCCGGTCACCGGCGGCAACGTCTCCTTCTACAACCAGACCGGCGACACCGCCATTCTGCCGACCCCGGTCATCGCGGTACTGGGCACCATCGACGACTGCGCGCGCCGGATTCCGCAGCAGCTGCCGAAGCCGGCTGCCGAGGGCGAGAAGCAGGAGGAGTACCACCTGGTCCTGGTGGGGGCGGAAACCCGCGAGGAGCTCGGCGGCTCCATCTGGCAGCAGGTCGTCCACGACGAGCTGGCCGGCATGCCCCCGCAGGTGGACCTGTCCGTGGAGCAGCGCCTGGGTGCTTTCATCACTGCGCAGCGCGACAAGATCGTCGCCGCCCACGACCTCTCCGAGGGTGGCCTGTCGCAGGCCGCCGTTGAGCTGGCAATCCAGTCCGGCCGCGGAGTGGCCGTGAACCCGATGCTCAGCCAGCACGAATCCGCCGCAGTGGAGGGCCGCACGCTGGCACAGCAGGCGGCAGTGGGGCTGTTCTCCGAAACCGCCTCCCGCGTGCTGCTGGCAGTGCGCAGCGAGGACTACGGCGACCTGATGCGCGAACTGGCCGAAACCGGTCTGACCGGTGGCTGGATCGGCCTGACCGGCGTGAACGACGCAGCAGACCAGCCGGTCATTCGCTTCGGATCCGGCGTGTACCCGGTGCTGCCCTTCGGCGGAGAGGTCGAGCTCGACCCGGCCAAGGAGCACGATGAGGACTTCGACGTCGTCATCGCCCTGGAGGCAGCCGAGAATGCGTGGACGTCCACGCTGCCCGCGCTGTTTAGCCACGCGGCAGGCAACAACTCCGTCATCTAAGGTGCCGAAGAGTAAGGCGCTGAAGAGCTAGAGCTGAGAAAGGAGCCCGCGACCGGTGTGGTCGCGAGCCCCTTTTACTATGCGCCGTGCGGAGTATTCAGCGGGCGGGAGTAGCGCCCAGCTCTCCGGGTTTTACTCCACGAAGCGGAAGTCGCGGTTGCTGGGGCTCACCAGCGGCCGCGGCAGGAACTCCTTGCGCAGGTTACGCAGCGTGGCGGCGTGCTCCTCCAGGCGCTTATCCTCGCTGGTCACCGGCGTGTACTTGCGTGCCTGCAGCGGGTTACCGTCCAGGTCGATAGCGATGTACGTCATGGATGCGTGGATGGCCACCGGCAGGTTGCCCTTGCCCTCGCGCGGGTCGCCTGCACGCAGGTGCACCATCACCGTCATCGAACGCTCGTCGGTGCGCACCAGGCGTGCATCCACCTCCACGAGGTCGCCGATGTGCACCGGGCGGTAGAAGCGAATGCCGCCGGCGTACACCGCGGTGGTGCGCTCGCCGGTCCACTGCATCGTGCAGGCGGTGGCCGCCTCGTCGATCCACTCCATGGCGGTGCCACCGTGCACGTTGCCTCCCCAGTTCACGTCCGTCGGCTTCGCCAGGAAGCGGTTCACCAGCTCCGGCGCAGTGGACTTTTCGGTGTAGGTCTGACGGAGCATCTCCTCTTCGATGGCCTTGCGCAGCTGGATGCGGGAAAGCGCGGCATCTTCCACCCGCTTTTCTTCGTCGGTGGTCGGCACGTAGGAGGGGATCTGCTTGGACTTACCGTTTTCGTCCAGGGCGACGAAGATCACCAGGCAGTCGCAGGCGCGGGTGAACACGCCCTCGCGCGGGTCGGCGGACAGCACCTCGTTGACGATGTGCATGGAGCTGCGGCCGGTGTAGGCAATGCGGCTGCGGACTTCCACCATGTGACCCGAGGGGATCGGGCGGGTGAAGTGGATGTGGCCTACGTAGGCGGTAACGCAGTAAGACTGAGCCCAGCCGACTGCGCAGGCGTAGGCGGCCTTATCAATCCATTCCAGTACGCGACCACCGTGTACACCCATCGCCCCTGCCATCAGCACGTCTGTCGGGGCGGCGAGGAAGCGCAGAGTCACCTTCGGGCTGCGCTCCTGGGGAGCCTCTGCCGTGTTATCAGATGCATTGTGCTCGTTGGGGGTGGTGTCTTTAGCGCTTTCCGCCACGGGTCACTGCCTTCCTAAGATCCCTGTACTAAATTCCCTGTACTTCTTTCGTGTTCAACTCCCCAATACTAACGTGCCCCCACACCTCGGTGTTCGAAAGAGCACGACAAATTCGCCACTACAATCTCCAGACATGAAGCATTTACACGGCCCGGAACTATCCGCCGCTGCTCGCAGCGCCGTTGAAGCGGTGTTGCCCTGGGTAAAAAAACCCGCGGAGCAGCCTCGTCCGCCACGTGCCGACGTCGCTGCGGCGGTTCGCCTGTCCGCGGCTGTCCTGGAGGAGCTGGCCCCCGGCCATTCCGTCGAGGTACGCGTTCCTCCGTTCACCGCCGTCCAGTGCATCGCGGGTCTGGAGCATCGCCGTGGCACTCCGCCCAATGTTGTTCAGTGCTCGCCGATTACGTGGCTGCGCCTGGTTGTGGGGGTTGAGGATCTTTCTGGTTCGGACGCCGACACCTCCGGCACCCGCGCCACCGCCATCGCTGAGCACCTTCCACTGTTGAGAATGTGAGGTCGCTCAGCCGGCGAAAGGGCATCCCTTTGGGTTAGTGCGGATGGGCTAGTAGAGTCGGCATAGTGGCAAACATTCAAGGCCAGAGAAAACTAACAGAGGCAGAACCGTTGCTGAGCCCGTTCGACGACCGGGGCGAAACCGAGCCCCGGGAGGAATGTGGCGTATTCGGGGTATGGGCGCCGGGGGAGGACGTCTCTAAGCTGACGTACTACGGCCTGTACGCGCTGCAGCACCGAGGCCAGGAGGCCGCGGGTATCGCGGTGGGGGATGGCGACCAGATCGTCGTGTTCAAGGATCTGGGTCTGGTCAGTCAGGTGTTTGACGAGCAGTCGCTCGAGGCTCTCAAGGGCCACATCGGCATGGGGCACAACCGCTACACCACTGCTGGTGGTAATAGCTGGGAGAACGCGCAGCCCATGTTCCGCATGGCTCCCGATGGAACCGACGTGGCTCTGGGCCACAACGGCAATCTGGTGAATCACCGCGAACTCACCCAGGAGGCCGCCCGGTTGGGTCTGGTGGATCCGAAGGAAAATCCCTCTGATTCGCTGGTCATGTGCGCCCTGCTGGCCGCCGACACCCGCGAGGGGCACGGTGTGGAGGAGGCAGCCATGGAACTGTTCCCCAAGGTCAAAGGCGCCTTCTGTGTGCTGTTTACCGATGGTGACGCACTGTACGCCGTACGAGATCCGCAGGGCGTGCGCCCTCTGTCCATCGGCCAGTTGGCCAGCGGCGGCTGGGTTGTTGCTTCCGAAACCGCGGCGCTGGACATCGTGGGCGCGCGTTTCATCCGCGACGTCGAGCCGGGAGAGCTGGTGGCCATCGACGGCGACGGCGTGCGTTCCCGCCGCTTTGCGGAGACGAAGCACAAGGGCTGCGTGTTCGAGTACGTCTACCTGGCCCGCCCGGATTCCGTCATCCGTGGCCGGTCGGTGAACGGCACCCGCCTGGAGATCGGCCGCAAGCTGGCAGAGGAGGCTCCGGCGGAGGGCGACCTGGTGATTCCCGTGCCGGAGTCCGGTACGCCCGCGGCGGTGGGTTACGCCCAGGCCTCGCACATTCCCTTTGGCCAGGGGTTGATGAAGAACGCCTACGTGGGGCGCACCTTCATCCAGCCCTCGCAGACCATCCGCCAACTTGGTATTCGCCTGAAGTTAAACCCCCTGCGTGAGGTCATCGAGGGCAAGCGCCTGGTCGTGGTGGACGATTCCATTGTCCGCGGAAACACCCAGCGCGCGCTGATTAAGATGCTGCGCGAGGCCGGGGCGAAGGAAGTGCACGTTCGCATCGCCTCGCCGCCCGTAAAGTGGCCGTGTTTCTACGGCATCGACTTCGCCTCGCCCACCGAGCTGATTGCGAATAATGTGGATCCTTCGGACCCGGTGGAGGGAATTCGCCGGGAGATCGACGCGGACTCCCTAGCATTCGTTTCTACCGAGGCGATGATTGAGGCGTCACAACAAAGCAGCGACGAGCTGTGCGCGGCGTGCTTCGACGGTGTGTTCCCGCTGGGCATGCCGAGCGACAACCCGAACGCGGCGTTGGTAGAAACAATGCTGAAGCAGCAGGCGAAGAATTAGGAAAGCAAGGACAAGCCATGAGTGACCACCCCGAGAACACCCCGAAGCAGGCAGAGGGCGCATCGTATGCCGCTGCCGGTGTAGACATTGAGGCCGGCGACCGCGCGGTAGAGCTTTTCGCGCCGCTGGCTAAGAAGGCCACCCGCCCCGAGGTGCGCGGCGGGCTCGGTGGCTTCGCCGGCCTGTTCGCACTGGGCGATTATGAAAAGCCGCTGCTGGCCGCCTCCTCCGACGGCGTGGGCACCAAGCTGGCCGTGGCCCAGGCGATGGACAAGCACGATACGATCGGCCGCGACCTCGTCGCCATGTGCGTGGATGACCTGGTGGTCTGCGGCGCCGAACCGCTGTTCCTGCAGGATTACATCGCCATCGGCAAGGTCGTGCCGGAACACGTTGCCAGCATCGTCTCCGGCATCGCCGCGGGCTGTGAGGAAGCCGGTTGTGCGTTGCTGGGCGGCGAGACCGCTGAGCATCCGGGCGTGATGGAGCCGCACGAGTACGACGTCTCCGCCACCTCCGTCGGCGTCGTCGAAGAGACCAATCTGCTGGGTCCGGATCGCGTGCGACCGGGTGACGTGGTGATCGCCATGGCCTCCTCCGGCCTGCACTCCAACGGCTACTCCCTGGCGCGCCACGTGCTGCTGGATACTAAGCAGCTGCCGCTGGATGGCCACATCGAATCCCTTGGCCGCACGTTGGGGGAGGAGCTGCTGGAGCCGACCCGCATCTACGCCCTCGATTGCCTGAAGCTGGCCAGCGAGTGTGACGTTCACACCTTCGCCCACATCACCGGCGGCGGCCTGGCCGCTAACCTGGGGCGCGTGATCCCGGAAGGCCTGGTCGCAGAGCTGGAGCGTTCCTCCTGGACCCCCGGCCCGATCTTCCGCCTGATCCAGGAGGAAGGCCAGGTCTCGCAGGAGGAGATGGAAAAGACCTTCAACATGGGCGTGGGCATGGTCGCCGTCGTCGCGGAGGATGATGCCGAGCGTGCACTGGCGATGCTGACCGCCCGTCACATTGATGCCTGGCGCCTGGGTGAGGTTCGCCCGGCACAGGACGGCCAGTCCGGCGCGATCCTGGATGGCGAGTACCGCAGTCCCGTAGAGCCAACCAACTAAGGCGCGCTAGAGCCGGGGCAAGGAAAAAGCAAGAAAAACTCCCGCGCTGCGCTTTTCAAAAGCGTCAGCTGCGGGAGTTTTCTAGTGAATAGGTTGGCTTTTACCGCGACCCGTTGGAGTATTTATCCTCGTAGTCGTCGGCGTACTCGTCGCTGTAGTCGTCGTATTCTGCAGCGTAATCGCTGTAGTCATCCTCGTACTCGTCGTACTCGCTACCGCCGCGGGAACCGGAATCCCGGTTCTGCGACTGGCCAGAGAGTTCCCTCTGGAGCCTCTCCAGATCCATTTCCGGAGCGTTGTACTTCAACTGACGAGCAACCTTGGCTTGCTTTGCCTTGGCACGGCCGCGACCCATGGCCTGACCCCCTTGCGGTGTCCTCGAGTGGCACGGGAGTTCGGCCACCCTTTTCGTTTACAAGTTAAGTTTCTTCCTGCCCTACACCATAGCGGTTAGCAATCATTTTTTCCCAAAAGCCCCCTCCTGCCGAAGGCGCAGGCGCGGGGGTTTTCACACCAAATACCCCCTGTGACCTGCTCTGTTATTGGGTATCCAAGGGGGTCAAGCCAATGTGAGGGTTTTCTAATTTTTCCCGCGCAGCCGGTTGATCGCCGCTCGCCCCGGTCGGATCGAGTTGTCCCCCGCGGCATTCGCAAGGTCGCTGGGGTCGATCGATGCGTCGATCCCATCGGCAAGTAGCGGGGGAACGTCGCTGTTTTTGGACGCCACCTTCTCCACCACGTTCCGCTTCACCAAAGCCAGGGCGACGGGCCCGTAGTCGCAGTCGTGCACGCTGGATCCGACCCGGCCGATTCCGCGGCCACCCGCGGTGAGTTCGGCGCCCACGCCGGGCAGCCGGTTAGCGGATCCGTCCAGGTGCAGCATCACCAGAACGCGCGGAGATTTGCCCAGGTTATGCACTCGGGAAACCGTCTCCTGCCCCCGGTAGCAGCCCTTGTTCAGGTGCACTGCGGCCTCGGTGGGGCCGGCGGAAACGTCGTCCAGCTGGGTGGCGCCGCTGATTCCCTTGCCGATGAAGGCGGGAATCTCGTGGGGGATGGCGCGCTCGTCGGTATCCACACCTAGGATCGGCAGGCGTGCCTGCACGCGGAATGCGTCGTAGGCCATGCGCCCGGTGGGCTGGGCGACATTAGTCAGCTCGTCCCAGGCGCGGGTGAAGCTTTCACGGGGAACCCACAGGTCCAGGGCCTGTACTTCACCGATAGTTCCGGTTCTCCACAGTTGCAGATCCACATCTTCCGGAACGTCGAAGTTTAGCTGGGCGGGCAGGGCGGTGGAGGAGGTGGCGTCAACAGTAAAGAGCGAGGAATCCACGGCGAGGTCCGTGCCGAGCACCGTAAGACGTGCCCACGGCAGGCGCTCGACGGAGACCTGCGACCAGAAGACCATCTTGCTCAGATAGTCCTCGAGTGCGTCGGCGTGGGTGGCTGGGGTGTCGAGGATCAGCGCGTCCTCGGTGGCGAGGATGCCGAAGAAGTGCTCGACGTGGCCCTTGACGTCGAGGATCAGGCCGAAGGTGGCCTGGCCGGGCTCGATGGCGTTGACCTTCTGGGAGATCAGGTTGTTGAGCCAATCGCGGCGCTCCGAACCCGACACGCGGATGGCCACGCGATCCCAAAAATCCACGAGGCCAGGCTTGCCGTCGTTTACGCGGGACTGCTCGGTGAGGGGGTTGCCGTAGTGCCAGGCAGTGGCGCTGCTCTGAGCTTCCGGTGCCTCTGAAAGTTCGGCGACCTCACTGCCAGTCAGTGCGCTGGCGGCAGGTGCGTGGTCGACGATCGGGCTGCGAGTCAGATCAAACACACCTCCTATCGTAGGACGCGGTGTGGCTGGCATGCCAGTGGTGGCTCTCTATGGGGCATGCAAAACGGCCGGAAACAGCTCGGGAATAGAATGAGAAGCATGAGTAATCAGGAAGCAAAGTTCGTGGTCGTTGACGTTCTGGGCGAAGCTGGCACTGGCATGGAGGCTGGCACGGGCGCTGACACGGCAGCTGCCACCCAAGACCCGCAAGTTCGGGATGCGACCGTGCCGATGATCTACGCAGACGACCTAGCCGCCGTGCGCGGCGACGGGGTTTTCGAGACCTTCATGCTGCGCGGTGGCAACGTGCGCAACCGCGAGCGCCACGCCACACGCTTCCTCAACAGCTCCGCGATGCTGGACCTGCCGGAGCCGGACCTGGAGCGCTGGTTCCGCGCCACCGACATTGCCGTGGCCGACTTCGAGGAGAAGAACGGGCCGGGGCAGGAGGCCGCGCTGCGCTGGGTTTACTCGCGCGGGCGGGAGTCCACGGGCCAGCCGACGGGCTGGGTCACGGTGGCGCCGGTCAGCGAGCACGTGCTGCACGACCGGGAGCACGGCGTGCGGGTGATGACGGCCGAGAGGGGCTTCCGCATCGACCTATCGGAGCGTTCCCCGTGGGCGCTGATCGGCGCGAAGACGCTATCCTACGCAGCCAACATGGCCGCCCTGCGCAGCGCGAAGGCCCGCGGGGTAGACGACGTGATCTTCCTGTCCGACGAAGGGCTCGTGCTGGAGGGGCCGACTTCGACCGTGGTTGCCGCGGAGGTAGACCCGACGACAGGGGAGAAGAAGCTCGTCACCCCGCCGGCGCATGTGGGCATTTTGAAGGGCACCTCGCAGGCCGCGCTCTTTAAGCTGGCCGAGCAGCGCGGATGGGTCACCGAGGAAAGGGCACTGCGGGTCGAGGACCTTAAAGCCGCCGCCGGCGTGTGGCTGGTCTCCTCTGTGCGCGTGCAAGCTCGGGTTACAGAGCTGGACGGCACCCAGCTGCCCCGTCCGGAGGTCGCCGACGAGGTGGAAAAGATGGCCTGGGAGGCTGTGACCGGCTAGCCGACCACGCGGGACAGCTGCGCGGACTGCCAGGGAACCATCTCGCCGTCGATGAGGCGCTCGTCGACCCAGCCGAGGTCGTTGTTCGGCATCAGGCCGTAGAGGCGCTTGCCCGGCCCCAGGTTCGTCGGGCCGGTGGCTGTCGCCATCGTCGAGGCGCTTTCCAGCTGCCAGGCGCGCTCGTTCAGCGGGCTGCCGTACAGAATCTCCACCATGCCATCGGAGTGGGTGAGGATCATCTCGATCTCATCGTCATCGTTGATACGCAGGAAGCCGGACTCGCGGCGACCAGGGGTCTCGGTTGGCTGCCCGTCCTCATCCATGCGCCAGGTGCGGGAATCGTAGCTGATGCGATTCTCGCCATCGTGGGCGAAGACGACCTGCTGGCCGAATGTGAACTCCTCCTCGCCGGGAGGCGCCGCTTGGCCCTGGCCACGCCACACGCCGATCAGCGGCAGCAGCGCCAGCAAACCGTCGTGCAGGTTGGGGCCCTTGCGCAGGTTGGCTGTGTCGTCGGGGATGGGCATGTCGCCGAATTCCGGCAGGTTCTTGTCGCTAGTGGATTTGGACTGCTCGGCGGCCAGGTTGACCGCTTCGTTAGCGTCTACCTTGAACTTCTTCTTTTCTTCTTCAGCCATGCCCTCAAGACTATAGGCTGGGGAGTTCTTCTTCACTCAAGGGTCGGGATCGCGGAGCCAAATCGGACAGGCTGATCTTCGTGTACACCTGCGAGGTTTCGACGAACACCGAGCCGCCCGAGACGAAGATCCGCTCCGGGTCGCCCCGCATGGGTAGTTCCTTGCCCGGGATGCTCAAGCTAAAGGCGTCATTAACCCGCTTTTCGATGTCCGGATCGAGTGTGGCTTCGTCGGTGACGTTCTTGGCCTTGATGTCCAGCCCGTCGGGGACGGAGAGGATCTTGGTCGGAGTGATCACCATGGTGCCCTCGACGATGCGCAGCTTTACCTCGACCTTCGCGGGTTTGGCGAAGCCCTCTGGCTTGCCTTCGAAGATGGCCTCGGTCTCCCAGCCGCCGCGGGGCGAGATGTCGTCGAGGTTCTGGATCTGCAGGGCCTCGATGCCCATGCGGTTGCCCAGCAGCACGCCGTCCAGCTGCAGACGGGTAAAGACCTTGCGTGCCGGGGCGTTTTCGATGGTGCCGTTGAAAACATCGTCTGCGGAGACAGTTATATACTGCGCCGAGGTTTGTACGCTCATCAGGCCGAAGCCCGGCACATCCACGTCGTTGGCGACGACGGTGACGGCTTGGAGCTCGTGGCTAAGCGCGGCGCCGGTGTAGGGGAAGCCCGCCACCTGCACCTTGGGTGGGTTGGCTAGGTTCGAGTCGGCGTATAGCGCTTCGGAGATCTTGTGTTCGGCACGGGCGGCGATCACATTATCGACCAGCAGCGCCACGAGCAGCACCAGCACGAGGGCGAGCGCGCCGCGGATTGCGATCTTCTTCACCTGGCCGGCCCCCTTCTCGAGTCTCTTTATCGCTCCCTACAGGTTACTAGGTGCCCTTGTTCCTTCTTTATGACGCCACGCCCCCGCCGCCGCAATCTCAGTGAAGCGTTAAGAAACCGTCGAAATCTACCCCAAAAATGCCGAAAGTGAGGGACAATCGGGGGCATGGCTATTACCTACGACACATTTGAAGACCTGTGGGAGCACTCTGAGGTGTTGGAGGGGGTTCACGAGGTGCTGGGTGAAGTCGCTGAGGCAGATGGGGTGCCTGCGATCAGTGAGGCTTTTCTGCGCGGCATTGACGAGAACCGCGGCCACAAGCACGTAGTGGCAAGGAATAGCGAGCGTGTGGTCGGTGTGTTGGCGATCGACCCGGATCGCGTGATCGAGCTGGCCGTCGCCCCGGAAGTTCGCCATAGCGGGGTGGGGATCGCCCTGTTCGAAGCTTTGCGTGACCAGCTGGGGGTGAGTGGCGCGATTGACGTCTGGGCGCATGGAGATTCCGCCGGTGCCCAGCGCTTTGTCGAGTCGCTGGATGCCCGCCGAACCCGTGAACTGTTGAAGATGTCGCTGGACTGCGCGCCGGCGACGAAGGCGGCCAGGGCCATTGAGGCGGGCGGCGCAGATGCCGAGAAGCGTTGCGAGGAGCAGGATATTGAGGTTCTGACGTACGCCGAGTCCGTGGCGCGCTTTGATGCAGATTCCGTGGATGCCGAGTGGGTGCGCGTCAATAACGAGGCCTTCGCATGGCACCCCGAGCAAGGCGGCTGGGATGTAGACCACCTGCGTTCTGCTCGGGACACTAATTGGTTCGACCCGGACGGGGTTCTTATGCTGTGGGTGCGGGACGAGAATTCCGCTGCCGAGCGGGTGGGCATTCCCTGTGCTGCCGATGGGGGCGAGGGGAACGACGATGTTTTCCGGCTGGTGGGCTTCCACTGGACGAAGATCCCGCTGGAGGAGAAGGAAAAGGATGCCGGCGAGCGAGCAGGTGAGGTATACGTCGTGTGCCTCGCTGACGATGCTCGCGGCAGGGGACTGGGGCAGGCGATCACGCAGCTGGGTATGAAGTTGCTCCTGGATAACGGCTGCGGCCGCATCGAGCTGTATGTGGAGGGGGACAACGCGCCCGCGGTTTCTACGTACAAGCGACTTGGCTTCGAAGTGGTGCACACCGATGTGGTCTACCGTGGGTGTCTCTAGGTAGTGGGACTAAGGAGCGAGAAGCCTTAACCGTTCATCGGTATCACCTGAGAAATATTTATGCCCACTAGCCGTGTATTGCTAAGGGTGAGGTGGGTTCAGCTTCGCTGCAGGTTAACTGCGGGTTAAATCAAGCTACCTTCTGTCACATGGGGGGTAGCGTTTAGGTGTGGTGCTGGGGGTGCTTTGGCAATGCTTTCTGAACCGGCATAGTTGCCTGTGCTGCATGAATGCTGTTGTTCACCTGCTGTTCACTTACAGCACTCTTTAAATCCATAAGCGCCGATTAACTTTCTTGGTGACGCAAGAGTGGCTCCTACAACTGCGGGCTTCTCCTGTAAGACACTTTTCTGTACTTCTGACAATTTTCGGAGGAAAACCTCGTGAAGTTCACCATGAAGCGCACCAGCGCTGTAGCTGCAACCCTGTTTGCTGGTTCCCTGATCCTGACCGGCTGCTCCAACGCTGACAACAACGAAGGCGGCAGCGGCGAAGGTTCCCGCGAGATGGAAGAGGCCACCGGCGAACTGCGTGGCGAAGGCGCTTCCTCTCAGGACAACGCAATCCAGAACATCTTCGGCCCGGCTTTCTCTAGCACCGGGGCTACCCTGGCTTACAACGCTTCTGGTTCCGGTGATGGCCAGAAGAAGTTCATCGCTGGCCAGGCTGACTTCGCTGGTTCCGACTCCCCGCTGAAGGACGACCAGATCGAGGACGCCAAGAAGCGCTGCGACGGCAACGACGCATGGCACCTGCCGATGGTTATCGGCCCGGTGGCAATCGCTTACCACCTGGAGGGCGTGGACGAGCTGAACCTGTCCACCAAGACCGTTGCCAAGATCTTCAAGGGTGAGATCAAGAAGTGGGACGACGAGGCCATCAAGGCTGAGAACGAGGGCGTGGACCTGCCGTCCGACCCGATCGAGGTTGTGTACCGCTCTGACGAGTCCGGTACCTCCGACAACTTCCAGAAGTTCCTGTCTGCTTCCACCGGTGAGTGGGATTCTGAGGGCAAGAGCTTCCCGACCAAGGTCGGCACCGGTGCTCCGAAGTCCAAGGGTGTTGCTGACCAGGTTGCAGCCACCAACGGCGCAATCACCTACGTTGAGTCCGGCTTCGCTGAGGAGCTCGACGCAGTCAACATCGCCAAGATCGACTTCGGTTCCGGCCCGGTTGAGCTGAACAAGGACAACGTCAACAAGGCGCTGGGTGAGGTTGAGTTCTCCGGCGAGGGTAACGACCTGGTCGTTGACGCTGACAAGCTGTACGCCATGAACGGCGAGGATGAGTACCCGCTGGTTCTGACCACCTACGAGATCGTCTGCTCCGCTGGCTACGACGACAACACCTCGAAGCTGGTTAAGAACTTCCTGAACACCATCCTGGACAACCAGAACGATGATCTGGCTGACCAGG
>NZ_CALLDG010000174.1 GCF_937999985.1 uncultured Corynebacterium sp. | reverse complement strand
CACCATGTCGCGCACGATGGATTTCGGGCTGATCTGGAAACCCCGAGCCCAGGGGTTTCCTTCGCAGAAAGTGTCGTAGGCCTGGTCTAGCTCGTCGGCCAGTGGCATGGGCCAGGTGATGTCTTCG
Source organism: uncultured Corynebacterium sp. (assembly GCF_937999985.1). Taxonomy (GTDB): domain Bacteria; phylum Actinomycetota; class Actinomycetes; order Mycobacteriales; family Mycobacteriaceae; genus Corynebacterium. Next base: position 7,440 of record NZ_CALLDG010000174.1, on the reverse strand, counting down.
ACGATGGCCATGCGTTCGGTGTAATCGACGCCCTCTGCCTTTAGCGCCGCGATCTCCTCACCCCGCTCCGCCTTCTGCTGGGCTATAAGCACTTGTCGGGGATCCTCCAGCACGGCCTCAAACGTCGAGATGACGTCCAAGGCGAAGGTTTCGGACTCCGGGTCCAGCAGCTCCAGGGCGGCCAGAGCGAAGGGGGAGAGCGGCTGGTTCAGCGCAAAGTCGCGGCTTAAGTCCGCGGTCAGGCGTGCATCCTTGCCGCTGGGCGTATCAGCCGCATACTCCTCGACCACGTCGGCGTTGATAAGCCCGCGATACAGCTCGATCGTTCGCAGGATGGCCTTGTTCTGCTTCGATCGCGTGTCATGGTTGGTGCGCAGCAGGTGCTTGAGCGCCTCGAAGGTCCACTGGTCGCGGGCAACCACGTTCAGCAGCATCGAGTTGCTCATGCGGAACTGACTGGTCAGTTCCTCTGGCTCCGCTTGGGTGAGCCGCTCGTATGTGGATTCGCTCCAGGTTGCCTGCCCTTCCGGAGCCGAACGCTTGCGCAGCTTCTTGATCTTCTTCGGGTCGCTTCCCGCGCGCTGACGGAGGCGGAAGTTCTCGATCTCGTGTTCCGGGGCCTGGACCACGACGGTGCCTTCCGTGTCGTAGCCCGCTCGGCCCGCACGGCCAGCGATCTGGTGGAACTCGCGGGACTTCAGCACGCGGTGCTTCACCCCGTCGTACTTCGTCAGCCCCGTTAACAGCACGGTGCGGATCGGCACGTTGATGCCCACGCCCAAGGTGTCGGTGCCACAGATGATCTTCAGCAGTCCCTTCTGGGATAGGCGCTCTACCAGGCGCCGATACTTCGGCAGCAGACCTGCGTGGTGCACGCCGATGCCCTTGCGTAGCAGGCGGGAAAGAGTTTTGCCGAAGGCGGAGGTGAAGCGGAAGTCGCCGATCTCCTCGGCGATAGCGGCCTTCGCTTCGTCGTTCACCAGCTTCATGCTGGTCAAGGCCTGGGCGCGCTCGATGGCTTCGCGCTGGGTGAAGTGGACTATGTAGATCGGCGACTTGCCGTCGCTGATAAGCTCTTCCACCGTCTCGTGGACAGGGGTGTAGACGTAGTGGAAGTCCAATGGCACGGGCCGGGTGGTGCCCGTCACCAGGGTGGTCTGCCGGCCCGTGCGCTCAGTGAGGTCATCCTCCAGCCACTTCGTATCGCCCAGGGTGGCGCTCATCAAAAGAAACTGCGCCTTGGGGAGTTCCAGCAGCGGAACCTGCCAGGCCCAGCCGCGATCCGGCTCGGAGTAGTAGTGAAACTCGTCCATCACTACCTGGTCGATCTTCGCCTTCGCGCCATCGCGCAGGGCAATGTTGGCAACGATTTCGGCGGTGGCGCAGATGATCGGTGCCCCACCATTCACTGTGGCGTCACCAGTCATCATCCCGACATTCTCCGGGCCGAAGGTTTGGCAAAGGTCGAAGAACTTCTCGCTCACCAGGGCCTTGATCGGCGCGGTGTAGAAGCTGCGCTGCTTGCGTGCCATGGCGATAAAGTGCGCGGCGATGGCGACCATGGACTTGCCCGAGCCGGTGGGGGTGGCCAGAATGACGTTGTCTTGGGCGACCAGCGCGGTGGCTGCTTCCTCTTGGGCGGGGTAGAGGCTAATGCCGCGGTCGCGCGTCCAGCCGAGGAAGGATTCCAGAATTGCGTCGTCGATCAGCGACTCTGGAACCTCGTCCAGATCCGGAAGCAGGTCTGCGAGTTCGGCGGCAATACCCACTGTTTCTAGTTATCCTCTTGCTCGTCGGAGTCGGTGCCGTTGTCTGCGCTATTATCGGCACCGTTTTCGTCGGACATGTTCTGCAGGAAAGCCTCGAATTCCGCGCCCAGCTCCTCGCCGGTCGGGATGTCCTGGCCCGGCTTCAGCAGGTTGCTTTCCCGCTTGCGGCGCATGCGCTCCATCTCCGCGTCGTACTGGTGCTCGAGAGCACTGACGACCGTGGCGATCTCCTGGGAGTCTTCCACCTGGTCCTGCAGCTGGTGCTGCACCCGCTCCAATTCCCTTTCCAGAGCCTTCAGCGGGAGGTCGCGGTCCGCGACCTCCCCGAAGGCCTGCAGCAGGCGCAGCGTTGCCTCCGGGTAGTCCGAGGCCGCAATGTAGTGCGGTACGTGGGCGGTCAGCCCGATTGTCTCGAATCCGTGGCGGTTCAGCTTCTTCTCCGTCTCCAGTGCGGCCGCGCCCGGGACGATCATCCGGGAGTCCCAGGTGTGGAAGTCCTGGATCAGCGAGGAATCCGAAGCGTGCGCGGAGATCACCAGCGGCCGGGTGTGCGGCACTGTCATCGGCGCCGAGTAAAGGGAGGCAACCATGCCTACTTGGCCACGCCGGGCCAGGTCCACCACGGCATCGCTAAACGCGCCCCACTTCAGATCCGGCTCCAGGCCACTGAGCAGTAGGAACGGGCGCCCCTGCGTATCCTTGACCAGATGCAGGTCCAGGCGTACGTCGTCGCTATCCACAACCTTGGAGTTATCGATGGTCACACCGGGGCGGCGGGAGCGGTAATCGATCAGCTCGTCTACCTTGAACGAGGCCACTGGGCTGTGTTCCAGAGCGGCGAGCAGGTGGGAGCTGGCGCTGGAAACGGCCTGCCCCGCGTCGGCATAGCCCTGCAGCGCGACCAGCATCGGCAGCTCTTCGGCGCCGTCCTCAGAGCCGCCAAGCCCCGCGGTCGCATCCGCAATGGAGGGGCGGTCGAACTGGATCGGAGCCGGGTATTCCATCTCGTACATCCGACCCGCGGCCTTGCGCTCGTGGCGACCATTCATAGTTTCGCTCTCCCTTCCGGCGGAACCTTTGTCCAACCAAGCACTGTCTGCCAAGCCTATCAGGCAGTTCGGACAACCTAGCCCGAGACGGCGCGTATTTCGAACAGCTAGAAAGCTGTATTCACAGTTTTGAGTTATCCACAGGCCCCTGGGGCAATGCCTAGTCCAGCGGCCACCGTGACCGCATCAAAAAATTTTCTTGGCGAGTATCTGCGGCATGAGCAACTCACCAGAACACAACGACCAGAACGCACAATCTATTCCCGCGCCCGCCGCCTCCGCTACGCCAGCTCCCTCGGTTCACCTCGGGGCCGACAAAGGAAAGCTCATTGCGGCCATTCCCTCGCTGTTGGGCTTCCCGCCGGTTGACTCGATGGTCATCATCGGTCTCGTCGCCTCCACCGAACCCACCGAACCGATCAACACCGGCACCACCGGCCCCGCCCCGTTGCCGGAGAACCATCGCCGTTTTCGCATTGGCCCCGTCCTGCGCTGCGACTTTATCCCCGCAGCCGTGACCGAAGCGGCTCGCGGTCTAACCGACATTCTTTGTGACGCCCCAGCGGCAGAGGCCATCATCCTCACCATCGGCGACATGGATGACCGCCTGCGAGCCTGTGTGGCCTCCGCCATTAAACAGCTCCAGGACGGATGTGTGGAAGTTCAGTCGGCGCTGGAGGTCTCGCAGATTGCCACGGGGGAACCGTGGACAGATGTCCTAGACGGGGAGACGGGCACCGTCGCCAGCGTGGAAACCAACGAGCTGGCGGACATCAGCGCACTCAGTGGTGCGCGCCGCATGGGCGACAGAGAGGAAATGGAACGCTGGCTAGATCCCGCGAACATCGCAGCACCGGACTGGATGTTGCAGGATCGCGGGGAAGCCACGACGGTCGACCTGATCCAGGTACTAGTCGGGGTGGCTGCCGTGGCGGAAGGCCAGCGAGTGCTGGAGGAGGAATGCGAAGACGAGTACCTGATCGATAGCCTCGCCGCGATTTGCTGCGACGAATTCCTGCACACGGTAGTTATCGCATGGTCGCTCGGTGCAAACAGCGCCATCTTGCGGGAGATGCTAGCAAGTACCGCGCGGCGGACGACGGGATCGGTGCGGCGACGGGTGATGTTGATTCTGGCACTGGTGGCGTCGGCTAACGACGAAGGAGTGCTGGCCTACCACACGCTTACGCGACTGCTGGAGGAGCTCGAGGCGGACCTCTACACCGAGGATGCGTGCGCGAGGCTGGATCTGTTGGAGCACGCCGACGACCCGGCTGCGCTGGCTGCCGACCCCGAAGCAGCGCTGGAAGACCTTTTGCGTGGCGTGGAGGATGCCGATGAGTCCGATACACAGCCACAGCTCAGTGCCTTGGATGAGTTCACCGCCGACATCACGATCGCGGCGCTGGACGCGCACCAGAGGGGCAAGATCAAGCTGCTGTTGTCCAAGGCCGTGCGCGCGGCATGTACGGTCATGGCGAATGTGCAGATGGATCTGGACGCAGCAGAGGATTCCGGCGAGCCGGAAGGAGCCGGGTGGGTTCCGGAGCGTAGCTACATCACAGTCCGGGAGTACGCCGGGCTTGATCTCGCATGGGAATACGAGCGCCTGCTGCAGACCGTGGACTGGGATGCGGTTAACGCTGTGCGGAATGCAACCTATCACCCAGTTGTCCGCTAAACGCCCAGGCATCCGAAATGATCGTGTGCAGGTCGGAGTGGGTCGGGTTCCATCCGAGCTCGGCCTTAGCCTTTGCGGAGGAGGCGATGAGGGTGGCGGGGTCGCCTGCACGGCGCGGAGACTCCACGGCCGGAATCGGGTGGCCAGTTACCTCGCGGCAGGTGTCGATCACCTGGCGCACGCTAAAGCCATCACCGGAGCCCAGGTTGAAGATTCGGTGCTGGCCGGCAGTGTTGGAGGCCGCGGCTAACAGGTGTGCGTCCGCTAAATCCCGAATGTGAATGTAATCGCGCACCGCAGTCCCGTCAGCGGTGGGGTAGTCGGTGCCGAAGATGGAGATGTGCTCCCGGTGGCCGAGTGCAACCTGCAGCACCAGCGGAATCAGGTGCGTCTCTACCTTGTGGTTTTCCCCGATGTCGCCGTACGCGCCGGCGACGTTGAAGTAGCGCAGGGAAGTCGCGGCCAGCCCGTAAGCGTTGGCATAGGAGGTGATCATGTGGTCGATCGCCAGCTTGGATGCGCCATAGGGGTTTGTGGGGGCGGTGGGCATATCCTCTGTAATCGGAACCTGCTCGGGCTCCCCGTAGGTAGCGGCGGTGGAGGAGAACACGAGGTTCTGCACTCCGTGCTCGCGCATCTGATCCAGAAGGTACAAGCTGGTTCCCACGTTGTGGTGCCAGTAGATGTCCGGCTTTTCCACCGACTCGCCGACCAAAGAGCGGGCGGCGAAGTGCATCACGGCGGCAACGTCACCGGCTGCGAAGACGTCGGAAATGACGTCGCGGATGTCACCCTGAACAAAGGTAGCGCCCTCCGGCACGGCGTAGTCGTTGCCGGTGGACAGGTCGTCGACGACCGTTACGCGGAAGCCGTGTTCCAGCAGCACGCTGGCACACACGCTGCCGACATATCCGGCACCGCCGGTGACGACAATGTGGGAGGAAGGGGATAGGACAGAAGAGGAAAGATCGATGCTACTCACATGACCCACGCTACCGCACTGATTAGCTAACCTTCTCCACTCGCACGGCGTGGCCGAGTTCTTCCGGAATTACCATGGCGCCGTTGTCGTTGCTGAACTCCAGGCCGTCCTCGGTGGCCACCAGGCTCACAACGCTGCCTGGGCGCATGCCAAGCGCATGGAACTTAGCCATCAGCTTGTGCTCGACCTGGACGATTTCGTTGATGCTGAGGATCTTCACCTGGATCGGCTCCGACGGCTCAATGTCGGAGGCGCGCTGCGAGGTTCCCTCCTGCAGGGCGTTAACCTTCTCCAGCATCTCCGCGCGCTCGGCCTCCGGGATACCTTCCACCAGCTCGTCCAGCCCCGGGATCGGGTTGCCGAACGGAGAGGTGGCGTATTCGCTGAGCACCTTCACCAGTTGCACCTCGACCTCGTCGCCCATGACGTGTTCCCAACGGCAGGCCTCGTCGTGCACTTTTTCCCACGGCAGGCCGATCACGTCGGTTAGCAGGCGCTCTGCCAGGCGGTGCTTTCGCATCACGGCGGTGGCCAGTGCACGCCCCTGCGTGCTGAGCTTTAGGGAGCGATCCTTCTCGACGGTCAGAAGCTCGTCGCGTTCCATGCGGGCGACGGTCTGGCTCACGGTCGGACCGGACTGGTCGAGCCTCTCGGCGATACGGGCGCGCAGCGGTGGAATGCCCTCTTCTTCCAACTCGTAAATCGTTCGGAGATACATCTCAGTGGTATCGACGAGATCCCTCACGTGCGCTACGCCCTTTCTGTGCTTGTTGACTTCTCATGATTATAGCCCCGTCCACATCGGGAGCGGGGCAGAAGTGTAGGTACTGGTTCTACAGCGGGGTTAAACCGCGTACTCGCGCAGCTTGTCCGCCCGGTCGCCTTCGCGCAGCTTCGCCATTACCTCGCGTTCGATCTGGCGCACGCGCTCGCGGGACAACCCAAAGCGACGGCCGATCTGATCCAGCGTGCGGGGCATCCCGTCATCCAGGCCGTAGCGTAGCTTGATCACGTCCTGCTCGCGCTCCTCCAAGGTGCCCAGGACTGCGCGCACATCGGAGTGGCGCAGGGAAGCCACTACGGCGGTTTCCGCGTCGGTCGCCTCGGAATCTTCGATGAAATCACCCAGCGGGGCTTCTTCGTCGCTGCCGACTGGCATGTCCAGGCTCACCGGATCGCGGGACTGCTTCAGCAGCATCTCGATCTTGGACTCCTCGATGCCGGACTCCTCCGACAGCTCTTCGTTCGTGGCTTCGCGGCCCAGCTGCTGGTACATCTCCCGCTTGATGCGGGACAGCTTGTTGACCTGCTCGACGAGGTGGACGGGAAGGCGGATGGTCCGGGACTGGTCGGCCATGCCACGGGTGATGGCCTGGCGAATCCACCAGGTCGCGTAGGTAGAGAACTTAAAGCCCTTGGAGTAGTCAAACTTTTCCATCGCGCGGATCAGGCCCAGGTTGCCTTCCTGGATGAGATCCAGCAGCGGCATTCCGCGGCCGGTGTAGCGCTTCGCTAGGGAGACGACCAGGCGCAGGTTTGCCTCCAGCAGGTGGCTGCGGGCTGCCTTGCCCTCGCGGGCCAGAACCTTCAGGTCGCGCTTCTTTGCGCGGGTGAGCTTCTCGGCGTTGGCCAGCAGGTACTCGGAGTACAGGCCAACTTCGATCCGCTTCGACAGTTCGACTTCGTCCTCGGCGGTCAGCAGCGCGGTCTTGCCGATGCCGTTGAGGTAAACGCGAACCAAGTCCGCCGACGGGTTCTCGTTGTTTCCGCGCCGCCGACCCTTGTCTTCCTTCTTATCGCTATCGTCGGCCGAACCGCCGTTGCCCCTACCGCTGTTGATGCCGGTGTACTCGTCATCAATCATGGAGTTTTTCATAGTGCTGGTGTGCCTCCCGTGGCTCGATAGCGCTCAAGCTCTTCAAGATTTTTCTCGTTTTGTGCCGAAGCTCTAAGGGATTA
>NZ_CALLDG010000173.1 GCF_937999985.1 uncultured Corynebacterium sp. | reverse complement strand
TGCCCTGAACCACTCTGCCCTGTACCACTCTGCACTGAACCACTCTGCACTGCAGTGCCCTGCTCAGCCACGCCGCCAGCCCCGCCAGCAACATCTCCAGCCACAGCCCCCAGAGCCGCCGCCGTCGCCGTCGCACCCGTGGCCGCATCCGGCCGTGAATCCCAGCGCCCCAACAGCAGATCAAAAATCACGGCCCCCGGCACGATCGGCACCAACTTATCCGGGTGTTCCGGACCCAGCACGGGGAAGCCGATCCCCCTACGCTCCAGCTCGGCCATTGCCCCCGTGAGGGCGTCAAGACCAAAAGCAGAACCACCGCACAGACCAATAGCGTGCACGGCCTGCACCGTGTTGTGCGGCGCCAGAAGATCCGTCTCGCGGGTCCCCGGCCCACCACCGCGTACATCCACGCTGGCAGTGGCGGATTTCGGGGCGACGATCATCGTCACGCCCGAATCCCCCGCACCGTCCTCGCACACCGCGTGGCCGACACCGATGCCCGCCACGTCTGCCAAAGAATTAGCGGGCCCCGGCTGGCAGCCGAACAACTCAATGCTCATTACTCACCCATCATCGCCGACAACAGACTGTCCTGGTGGTAGCCCAACCAATCCAGGTAGTTCTGCGCCGCCGTCGCTTGGTCGGAATTCTCCTCCCCCTCCAGCAGCTCCTTTTTGAACTCCTCATACTGCGCAGAGTGATACAGCCGAATGTCGTTGATCGCGCTCAGCCACGGGTGAACCTCGTCCTGCGTCAGCGATACATTCACCGAACCATTCGGCCCCAGGTAGTCCACCACGAAGCGCAGATTGGACAGCTTCGTCTTGATGATGTCCGTCTCGTTCAGCTGGCGAGTTAGCGCCGCATCGCCGTCGACTTCCTCATCCCCCTCGCGGAAGAAGCTCGGCAGCAGCCGCGCCAGCCCCGGATCTTTCGGCGCATCGGCATGCCCGCTGGCCATGCCCGTCATCTCCGCCAGCTCATCTTTCGGGGCGGTCCGCGCGCGCTCCATCAGCTTGTCGGAGACGGCCACCGCCGAATCCCCCAGCATCTCGCGCTCGAGCGGCTCTAGCTGCGTATTAAAGCGAGTCCCGCGCAGCAGGCTGTTCTTCTTCGTCCACGGCTGCATGTTCGTTCCTTCTTTCTTTATTGACGCCTACCCGTCCGCCCGCTGCATCGTCGCCCATAGTCCAGCGGTCTGCAGCTTCTTCACATCCCCTTCGACTTTGTCGCGCTCCCCGGAGCTCACCACGGCTTTCCCCTCGGTATGGACCTGCATCATCAGCTCCGTAGCGCGCTTGCGCGAATAGCCCAGTACGGTCTGGAAGACATACGTCACGTAGCTCATCAGGTTCACCGGATCATCCCAACAGATGCACATCCACGGCAGGTTGGGCTCCGTCAGTGTTTCTGGCAGTTTGTCCGCCACAGGGGTGGCAGCGGGAGCGGCTGGGGAAGTCATGCTTTCCAGAATACCCACATCGGCCATCTTCGCTGCCAGGTCCTCGGCAGGACGTGGACTAGCATGGAGCGGGTGAACGAAAACAGCACCCGCTCCTCCGCACTTCTTACAGACAAATACGAACTCACCATGCTCGAGGCCGCGATCCTCGACGGCACTGTCGACCGCGCCTGCACCTTCGAGGTGTTCACCCGCCGCCTACCCAACGAGCGCCGCTACGGTGTGATCGCCGGCACTGCCCGCGTACTGCAGGCCGTGCGCGATTTTGTGTTCACCGACCAGCAGCTCGATCACATCGACTTCCTGCGGGACGAAACCCTGGAGTACCTGCGCAACTTCCGCTTCTCCGGGCAGATCGACGGCTACCGGGAGGGCGAGCTGTACTTCCCCCACTCCCCCGTGCTGACGGTCCGGGGCACCTTTGGCGAGTGCGTGATCCTGGAGACGGTGATCCTCTCCATCCTGAACATGGACTCCGCCGTGGCCAGCGCCGCTGCCCGCATGGTCACCGCCGCCGGCGACCGTCCTATCGTCGACATGGGCGCACGCCGCACCCACGAATACGCCGCTGTCACCTCCGCACGGGCCGCCTACCTGGCCGGGTTCGTCGCCACCTCCAACATGGAGGCTGCGCAGCGCTATGGCATCCCGGCCTCCGGCACCGCAGCACACGCCTGGACCTTGCTGCACACCCGCCCGGATGGCACCCCCGACGAGCTCGCAGCCTTCAAGGCACAGGTCGCCGCTCTGGGGACAGACACCACTCTGCTGGTGGATACCTACGACATCACCCAGGGCGTAGAGAACGCGGTGGCGGCCGCCGGCACCGAACTGGGCGCTGTGCGCATCGACTCCGGCGATTTGGGCGTGCTGACCCGTCGCGTGCGCGACCAGCTGGATTCCCTGGGGGCAACGAACACCAACATCGTGGTTTCCTCCGACATGGACGAGTTCTCCATTGCCGCCCTGCGCAGCGAGCCGGTGGATTCCTTCGGCGTGGGCACCTCAGTTGTTACCGGCTCCGGGGCGCCGACCGCGGGGCTGGTCTACAAACTCGTGGAGGTAGACGGTGTGCCCGTCGCCAAGCGCTCCCGCGGCAAGGCCAGCCTCGGCGGGGCGAAGGATGCCGCCCGCTTTAGCCGCCCCTCTGGCACCGCAGTGGAGGAAGTCACCTTCCCCATGGGTGCGGAACTGCCCCAGGCCGAGGGGCTGAACAGCACCCAGCTGACCATCCCCATGGTGCGCGACGGCGAGCTTGTGGACGGCCTGCCCACCCTCGAGGAATCCCGCGAGCACTGTGCCAAGCAGCTGGTTTCCCTGCCCTGGGAAGGCCTGGCTCTCACCCGCGACGAACCTGTACTGCAAGTCCGCCATATCCGCAATCCCAAGCCCTAGCAGCTTCGCAAAGGTTCGCACAGTTTCGTATGAGCTCCAACGTCCTCGACCTCCTCAGCCTCGCCGTCAACGACCTCGGCGGTGCCCCGCGCCCGGGCCAGCAGAAGATGGCCACGGCCGTGGCCGAGGCCATTGACAAGGAACACCACCTGGCCGTCCAGGCCGGCACCGGCACAGGAAAGTCCCTGGCCTACCTGATCCCCAGCATCGTCGCGGCCATGGATTCCGACTACCCCGTCATCGTCTCCACCGCGACGATCGCCCTGCAGCGCCAGCTGGTGGAGCGCGACCTGCCGCGCCTAGCCAAGGCACTCGAACCGGAGCTACCGCGCCCCCTCGAGTTCGCCATCCAAAAAGGCCGCGGCAACTACGTTTGCCTCAACAAGGTCAACAATGCGCAGACCGACAGCGGCGTGGAAGAGGCCGAAGAGTCCCTCCTGGATCCCTCCCAGCTCTCCGCCACCGGTGCCCAAGTCGCCCGACTGCACGAATGGGCCGGCGAAACCGAGGATGGCGACCGCGATAACCTCCCCCAAGGCGTCAGCGATCGCGCATGGCGCCAGGTCAGCGTGTCCTCCCGCGAGTGCCTCGGCGCTACCCGCTGCCCCTTCGGCGAGCAGTGCTTCGCCGAGCGCGCCCGCGCCCACGCCGCGGACGCCGACGTTGTCGTCACCAACCATGCCCTTCTCGCGATCGACGCTCTTGTGGACGCCCCAGTCTTGCCGGAGCACGACACAGTGATCGTGGACGAGGCCCACGAGCTGGAAGATCGCATCACCTCCGTTGCCACCGCCGAACTGTCCCCCACCGCCATCGCCGTGCTGGCCAAACGCGCCGCGAAGCTGACCGTCTCCGGCGCAGACGCCGCCGGGGACGAGCTGGCCGAGGCAGGCGACAGGTGGACGGAGGCGTTGAAAGCGGAGGCGGCGGCGTCCAGAAACAACGACCGCTTCGGCACCGGCATCGAGGGGCGCTGGACCGATGTACCCGAGGCGTTACAAGTACCGCTTGCGGCCTTGAGAGACGCGGCGTGGAAGACGAACCGGCAGGTCAGTGGCATCCCCGCCTCCGAGTTTGCCAATGATTCGCAGAAGGCCGCCGAACGCCTGGCGGTGATCGTGGCCACCGAGGAGCTTAACGATACGTGTGTGCGCATCCTCAACGCTTCGCGCGTGGGCGAGGGCACCAGTGCGGATGCCGAAGACCTGCTCGGCGAGGACGTCATCTGGTACACCGCAGACTCCGGTCCGCGCGCACCGAAGCACGTGGTGCGGGTCGCCCCCTTGAGCGTTGCCGACCTGTTGCGCCAGCGCCTTTTCGGCCGGAACACGGTGATCCTGACCTCCGCAACGCTGGCGCTGGGTGGCAAGTTCACCTCCATGCTCAGCCGCTGGGGGCTGCCGAAGAACACCCCCACGCTAGATGCCGGTACGCCCTTCGATGCGCGCACCCACGGCATTCTCTACGTCGCCCGGCACTTGCCCCCGCCCGGGCGGGACCGCGCCAGCGACGCCTCCGTGGACGAAACCGCCCGGCTGATCAACGCCGCCGGCGGGC
>NZ_CALLDG010000172.1 GCF_937999985.1 uncultured Corynebacterium sp. | reverse complement strand
CCCGGAGGTCATCCGCCGCACGGGCCTCATCGCCTCCAACGGCATGATCGGCTGTGACATCTACGGCAACGTGAACTCCACGAATGTTTCTGGCTCGCGCATCATGAACGGCATCGGTGGCTCCGGCGACTTCACGCGCAACGCCTTCCTGTCCACCTTCATCTCCCCGTCCACGGCCAAGGACGGCGACATTTCCGCCATCGTGCCCTTCGCCTCCCACGTCGACCACACGGAGCACGACGTGATGGTCATCATCACGGAGTATGGCTACGCGGACCTGCGCGGCCTGGCGCCGCGCGATCGCGTGCCGAAGATCATCTCCGTTGCGCATCCGGACTACCGTCCACTGCTGGAGGAGTACTACGAGCGCGCCTGTGCCGAGGGCAACCACCTGCAGACCCCGCACGACCTGAAGACCGCCTTCAGCTTCCACATCAACCTGGCAGAGAAGGGGGCCATGAAGGGCTAACGCTGGCACTAGGGGGCAATTTTCTGCTTCGTTGAGGCATTAGATAGAATGCTCCCGTTGGGCCTTTAGCTCAGTTGGTAGAGCTACGGACTTTTAATCCGCAGGTCGTGGGTTCGAGCCCCACAGGGCCCACGTTCGCGATCACCCCGTCGGGGCGCTTCCATGGAGATCATGGTCGCGCCACGGCGGGGTTTTGCTTTTTGCGAAACAGGGGGCCTGCTGTCCCCTAGAATGAGGGGCACGGTCGATCCTCGAAATGAAAACACTAAGAGCCCTAGGTGGGAGCCCGCACATATTCAGTGTGCAGACGGTACCGTTCTGGACGGGCAGTGGGTGCTGCGCCCGGCCACAGGCGTGGACTTGAACCTTTACCGCAAGTTCGCTGCATTCCTCGCTAGTTGAGGTTGGGCTGCGCTGATCTACGACCTGCGAGGCACGGGCGAGTCCGCACAGTCGGGGGATAGATCCAACCGGGGAATCCGTATGAGTGACTGGATCATCGAGGATGTCCCCGCAGCGACCCGAGCACTGAAGGGACGATTCCTGGATGCCAAGCACGCTGCTGTGGGGCACTCGGTGGGTGCCCATGGAATGCTCGTTTCCCAGCACGAGGAGCCGGTGAAAGCCATGGTGATGGTTGCTAGCCATGCGGGCGTCACGAAAACGGTTCGTACTGCTGTGGAGCGAGCGAAGGTTTGGGCCATCTTCAATGTGGTTACCCCGGTGTGCGCCAGGCTCATGGGCTATGTGCCCGTCGACAAGCTTGGCGTGGGTAAGACCATTCCGTTGGGAGTGATGTTGCAATGGAGGCGCTGGGCAAGTCAGGGTCAGTATTTCTTCGAAGATCCGGAGTTCGATCTAGCGGAGCGATTCGCTAAGGCCGAGGGGCCAGTGTTGTCGGTGGTTATGAATGATGATCTCTGGGTGCACCGAGGTGCGGTAGATATTCTGACGGATAGGTTAGATCGCGCGGACGTCGTCAAACGAGACATTGAAGAGAGAGGGGACCGCGAACGGGCCCGTCGGGCACATGGGCTTCTACCGCTCGAAGCACAAGGATCTGTGGCCGGAAGTGGCCGAGTGGCTGGAGCAAAGAGTGTAGTGGGGCGTGGATTTTCGTCTCTGGAGGCTCAAAGCTGCTCGTCACGGGACAATTTGGTTGTTGTGCGGGGAGCAAGATAAACTAAGCGAGCTGTTTGAGGCGCAGATGCGTTTTAAACGAGCTCCCATCGTCTAGAGGCCTAGGACCCCGCCCTTTCACGGCGGTAACACGGGTTCGAATCCCGTTGGGAGTACGGCCCTGTGGCGCAGTTGGTTAGCGCGCCGCCCTGTCACGGCGGAGGTCGCGGGTTCAAGTCCCGTCAGGGTCGCCATAAAAGACCTAATAGAGAGCCTTTCCGGTGCTTTTCGCGCCGGGGAGGTTCTTTTTCTTTTTGTCTTTCTTTGTGACGCCCCCAGCTTGTGTGTTGAACACTTCAGCAGTGACGTGAAAGCCTGCCAGAAATGGCTTTTGAACAGCTGATTTGCTTAAGAACTTTGACACTGTGTAGAGTCTATTCTCGTGCAACGGACGGCTGAGACAAGTTGTTGTCTGGTCGTTTTATTTAGTTGCGCAGGCAAGATTGGCCCTGTGGCGCAGTTGGTTAGCGCGCCGCCCTGTCACGGCGGAGGTCGCGGG
>NZ_CALLDG010000171.1 GCF_937999985.1 uncultured Corynebacterium sp. | reverse complement strand
CCCCAGCGGTAGCGGGCGTGGGCTACCCAGGAACCGAAGTATATCAGAGGATTTGAGAATAGATCCCCAGCTATGGAGGCGCGGGCGGCGGCCGCTAGCGAAGTATATCAGAGGATTTGAGAATAGATCCCCAGCACGCTATCGGGGGTGGCGACTGATAAATGAAGTATATCAGAGGATTTGAGAATAGATCCCCAGCCACGTTGGAGGGTATCGCCCCGGCGTGGGAAGTATATCAGAGGATTTGAGAATAGATCCCCAGCGCAAACTGCATAGACTACATGCAAACCGGAACAAAATAAATGGATTTGAGATAGAAAATCTATTTCCCCATGGCGAGAATCTTGAAAGCGTTCGCCTAGAGCTATGCCATCCCTTACTCTATATCTTTAATCAGATAGAAACAGCAACAGTTTAGTTCAGTTTCTCCTGGCTGTTTGGTCTCTTGGTGGTTCTACTCAGGACGCATTACCCCACCGGAACTTCTTTTCGCAGAAAAGCCAGCTGCTCCTCAATAATCTCCGAGAACAGCGGCTCCACGTACGGGTCGAAGTGGCCGCCCTCGTGAATGTGAACCGTGGCGCGGCGAACCTTGCCAGCGGCTTTGAGGGCGACATTTGTTGGAGTGACGGCGTCATTAGACATCACCTGGAAAAGCGCCGGGCAGGAAACATTACCGGCCGTCCGCGACGGCGAATAGAAACCAATCGGCGCCAAAATACGGGCGGCGACGGTCTCCGGGTACACGCCATGCTCCAGCCCCGAAGCCTCCAGCATGCGATCCAGCCCTTCCGAGGAACCCGGGGCCGTCATCACCGCAACCTCGCCCAGGCGACCGATCGAATCGATGTACTTCAGCGGACGGCGCAGCAATGCGCGCATCAGATCCTCCGCGGCCAACGGGGCCACACGCAAACAATTACGCAACCCCGTCGCGCGCACCGCAGCGGAGCCACTGACGTGCCCTTTTCCGGTAACTCTGTGGGGCCAGCGGGGCTCGAACCCGCGACCAGCGGATTATGAGTCCGCGGCTCTAACCGACTGAGCTATAGCCCCCAGCGAAGCCAAACCACTCTAACCGAGTGGCTTGCTCACAAAAGATTCAACCACACCGCCCGGCACGGGCACTCATATACCCCGCTTTCGATACATCGAATCCCTACCGCACCCCTATCTATCACCCAGAAATGATCCCCTGAACAGCCGATTTGTCTGTTTGTACCGTTGGCATATAGAGTATGATCTCGTTGCACAGGGCAAGGGAGTTAAACCCCGAGCTCACACAACTTAATCCCCTATAGCTCAGTTGGCAGAGCATTCGACTGTTAATCGAAAGGTCACTGGTTCGAGCCCAGTTGGGGGAGCAACGTACAAGCCCTGATCGGCTGCGCCACGCAGACGGTCGGGGCTTGTCGCGTTCGTGCTACACCCACAGCCCCTCGAGCACGTCCACCACCCCGTTGACTCCACGGTGGCGGAAGCGCGCCAACACCTTCGTTCCTTACTTTTCTCCTGGCTTAAGCAGTACGGCACCGGCAAACGTTCCCGCACGAAGACCATGCGTAACAAGGCGAAGGCGACGACTGATTCCGAACGAATCCGCCAGCTAGAAAGTGGAAACGCAAAGCTGCGCGAAGAACGCGACATCCTGCGCAAGGCTGCGAAATATTTTGCCGAAGAGACACGCTGGTAATCCGCTTCCAGTTTGTCTATGACCACCGAATCTTCCAGTCAAGTACCGTCCTAGTCTTTAGGAGAACCGGGTTCTACAATCAGCGCGAGTCCCGAAGCAAGGTCGGCCAGCAACTGCTTCGCCGAGTCCACAGGAGCATTGAGGTAGTCGATCGTCAGCCCGTTGACCAGTGCAGTGACAAGACGAGCACCTTGCTCAGGCGACAGCCCTCGGGCCAACTTTCCGAAACGTTGCGCTGCTTCGAGACCTTCAGACACGCGCGCCCGAAACTTCGTGACCTCGGCGTCGTATAAGCCAGCCAGCCATTCGCGCGTCGAGGCTGCAGCTCCCACAATGACCCACACAGCGGAATCCTCGCGCTGGACAGGGCCAATTGGCAAAAGTTCAGCCAGGCGACCGTGTAAGACCGTGTGAAAATCCGTCGCATCGGTCTGAGTAAGGGCCCGCGACTCCTGGCGCTGCAACGACCTGACAAAAGCTTTCGCGATGATGTCGTCCCGTTTACCCATCTGGTACTGGACAGTCCCAGGTGCGACGCCAGCCTCAGTGGCGACATTGCGCACGCTCAGGGCATCGAGGCCCTGACTGACCATTACCCGAATGGCAGCATCAGCGATCACTGCGGCGGTGCCCGTGATAGGTGTGTTGCGATCAACAGACATGGAACTCCAATCTTCCGTAGCTCAGACGCGATGAGCCATTCATGAGTGCAGTTGCACTCGCATAATGCGTCTCATACAATCGTATCAACCGCGCGATTAATACGAACGTATAACGCGGGGTTGAGGCCTTTTGTGAAGCTGAGGCCCCGATGAACACCCGACTACCGGAGAATGCCATGTCAGACTTCCTTCCCCTTGCAGGTCTTGCACTCGTAGATAGTTTGAGTGCAGGAACCCTTGTAATCCCTATCGCCCTGATTGTTGCGTGGCGACGAGTGCGTTTAGGTCTGTTGGGCACCTATCTCGCTACGATCGCCACGGCCTACTGCGCCCTTGGTATTGCGCTTCTATTAGGGTTCGATGCGGCGATATCGAGGCTTTCTGGAGCAAGCGAGACTGATTGGTTCCGGTGGGTGACGCTTGTTCTAGGCGCGGGGCTTTTCATCTTCGGTGTGTTCTCGCCAAACCCCAAAAAGCCCGCGGCCACGCAGACCGCCGGCGCCGAAGTACCGAAGATTCGGGCTTCTCGCCTTGCACGGGGCGCGTCACTGAGCGCGACTAGCATGGTGGGGCTTGCGCTAGGTGCTGCTGTTGTCGAGGCTGCGACGATGTTGCCCTACCTAGGCGCAATGGGAATTATCCAGTCTATGTCTTTCGGGTTTAGCGGCAAGGCCGCGCTTATTGCGGGGTACTGCATCATCATGGTCCTACCGGCAACTCTTATGGCTGTCATTGCAGGCGCAGCGGGGCCGGCTATTTTTCATCGTTTGGAGCGCGCCATCCGCCGGCTGGAGTACGAAGCGAAAGTGACGTTGCTGTGGATCGCGGCAATTGTGGGAGGCTACATGGCGGCATCGAGTGCAGTAAGGCTCGGATTGATCGGTTGAGTGCCAGGTTGAACCTTGAGCGATGGCATCGATTGAAGAGCCCCCTTCCTACAGAGCTAACCCCGGCCCGTCATAACGGCGGCCGAGGGCTAAGTCTTCTTTATCCCCTAGCCTATACCTACCAAGGCGGCAACAGTTGGGATGCGCCGAAGGTAGCGGCCATCGCCGGGATGACGGGGTCTAATCCCGCAGCCATGGCGAGTGGAACAACAATCGACATAGTGACAGCCGCTGCCGCGGTATTACTTGTGCTCTCAGAGGTGAGGATGGCCAGCAGCACCGCCATGGCAGTGATGACCAGGGCACTAGATACCCCCAACATATTGTTGAGTCCGGAACCGATGGTTTCCGCTAGACCGGGGCTGCCCAGCATGGCACCGAAGATCATGCCGCAACCAAACAAGGAGAGCCGGATAGCTAACAGTCAACCACCAAACAGCTGCCAGTTGTTGATGAAAAGCCCGCCCACGGAAACAAAATGCCTCCCTGCCGCATCTACTACTACGACCGGGCTTTGTGCCTTCGCCTCCCACACAGGCGCCGTGCACGTCACCCGCAAGTACCCAACACGCACCCAGCAACGAGTACCAGGACTTTAGTTAGATGCCTTCCTCCGACAGCACGCCTCAGAGAGACTCCCACGCAGATTCTCAGAAAGACGCCCTCCAAGACCCCATCAACGGCCGCCTCGCGCTGATCTTCATCGGCGCGATCGTCCTGGTCGGCATCCTCGTCGCAGCGATTTGGTACGTTGCCAACAACAAGGACTACGGTCGCGGAATCAACCCACAGCCCGCCGCAGCCTCCGCGCACCAGCGCCCAGCCAGCACTTCGACTACGCCGCCGGCCACGGAGCCAGCCAACGCACCCGCGAAGGCATCCAACGCCCCACAAAGCGAGCTCAACCAATACTCCACGTCCGAAAGCGAGGCCACCGGCAGCACCGCCATGGAATCCACTGAGAGCACGGCCATCGCGCAGCCAACCGACGCTCCCAAAACCCAGCGGCAAGCCAACGATGCCGCCATGACCGCCCTCAAATTCAATCTCTCCGAGAAGGGTCTGCGCGAGAACCTGCAGTTGCAGGGCTACCCCGACAATCAGATCACCACGGCCATCGAAAAGCTTGATCCTGACTGGAACCAGCAGGCCCTCAACTGCGCGCGCAAGCTCAACGAAACAGGCTCTCCCCTGCCCGAGGAAGAGCTGCTCGAGATACTAAAGACTAACTCCGGCTTCACCGAGGAGCAGGCGCAGTACGCCATCGACCACCTGTAACGCAGCCCTGCCACCCCTGCCCCTGCTAACCCCTACCTACCCAGCAACCTACCGAACCAACCGCTTCACGGCCTGGGATACCTCCGCCAGCTTTTCCTCGGCTTCCTCTCCCCCGGCCTCCGCGGCGTGCCGCACACAGTGGTTCATATGGTCGTCCAGCAACCCCAGCGCCACGCCTTTTAGCGCAGACTGCAGCGCGCTGACCTGCGTGAGGATGTCGATGCAATACTGCTCTTCATCCACCATCCGCTGCAGCCCGCGCACCTGACCTTCGATCCGCTTCAGCCGCGCCAGGTAACGTTCCTTGTCGCTCAAGTAACCGTGCATTATTTGAATCCTTTCAGCCGCAGACTGTTGCTCACCACAAACACACTAGATAGCGCCATCGCCGCCCCGGCCAGCATCGGGTTCAGCAACCCGAATGCGGCCAGCGGAATCGCCGCCACGTTGTAGGCAAACGCCCAGAACAGGTTCATCTTGATCGTCCGCAGCGTCTTGCGTGCCAGCCGCAGCGCATCCGCCACGGCCAGCAGATCGTCTCGCATCACCGTAATGTCCGCCGCCTCAATCGCCGCGTCCGTACCCGAGCCCATCGCGATGCCCAGGTCCGCGCTCGCCAGAGCCGCAGCGTCATTCACGCCGTCACCAACCATCGCCACGTTCTCCAGCGAGCGGATGTGCGCCACCTTGTCCTCCGGCATCACCCCGGCGATCACCTCGTCGATGCCGACCTCGCGCGCCACGGCGTCCGCCACCTGCTGATTATCGCCGGTCAGCAGCACGGTCTTCAACCCCATGTCGTGCATCTTCCGTACCGCTTCGGCACTGGTGGGCCGCACTGTATCGGCCACGCTGATGGTGCCGATCGCCCGCCCATCCGCGCTCACCTTGACTGTGGTTGCCTTATTTGTGGACGCCCCCTCGTCCCCACGGCCAACCCGTATCACCTGGCCCTCGACGGTTCCCTCCACGCCGTGTCCAGGCAGATTCTTAAAGCCGGTGACCTCCGGCAGGCCGCCAAACTCCTCCCGGCCGGCCTCTGCAATGGCCCGGCCGATGGGGTGCTCCGAGTACGCTTCCACCGCAGCCGCGGCGCGCAGAACCTCCTCGCGATTGCCGCCTGCCGGCTCCACATCGACTACCCGCATGGTGCCCGTCGTCACCGTGCCAGTCTTATCCATCACAACGGTGGTGATCGCGTGCGCGCCCTCTAGAACCTCGGGTCCGCGGATCAGAATGCCCTGCTCGGCCCCACGGCCCGTGCCGACAAGCAGGGCTGTGGGCGTCGCTAAACCAAGGGCGCAGGGGCACGCGATAATCAGCACCGCGACCGCATTGCTAAAGCCCGCGAACAGCAGCGTAAACAGCGCAATCACGATGACGACCGGAACGAAAATGCCGGAGACCTTATCGGCCAGGCGCTGCACGTCGGCCTTGCCCGACTGGGCTTCGTCGATCAGCTTGGCCATCTGGGCCAGCTTCGTCTGCTCGCCCACATGAGTGGCCTCCACGACTAGGCGGCCGGAGGTGTTGATGGTGGCACCCGTGACCTCATCGCCGGGGCCAACGTCAACTGGTACGGACTCGCCGGTGAGCATGGACTGATCAATGGCGGACGTGCCGTCCAGGATGCGGCCGTCCGTGGCGATCTTCTCGCCAGGGCGGGCCAGGAAGTGGTCGCCGATCTGCAGCTGCTCGATGGGGAGCAATGTTTCCCCACCATCCCGCAGCACGGTGACCTGCTTGGCGCCCATGTCCGTCAGCGCGCGGATGGCATCCCCGGCGCGCTGCTTTGAGCGCTTCTCAAAGTACCGGCCCGCCAGTACGAACGTCACCACGCCCGCGGCGACCTCGAAGTAGATGTCCCCCATCGGGTCGCCCGCGTGGTTCAGGATGGACCAGCCGTGGCGCATACCGGGATCGCCCGCGTGGCCGAAGAACAGCGCATACAGCGACCACAGATAGGCCGCCGAGGTGCCGACGGTGATGAGGGTATCCATCGTCGCCGCACCGTGCTTCAGGTTCACCCACGTGGCCTTGTGGAAAGGCCAGCCCGCCCACAGGATCACCGGGGTGGCCAGGGCGAAGCTGATCCACTGCCAGTAGTCGAACTGCAGCGGCGGGATCATCGCCAGCAGGATCACCGGGGTGGCCAACGCGATGGCAACCACCAGGCGGCGCTTCAGGCCGCGCAACTCCTTGGAGGCCGGGTCGTCGCCGGCGGGCTTCTCCGGCTTAGGCACGCTACCGCCGTAGCCGAGCTTCTCCACGATGGCGATGTAAGAATCTGCGTCGGTGGCCGCCCCCTCCCCCGTTTCGATGTGCGCCTTTTCGGTGGCGTAGTTGACGGTGGCGGTTACGCCCTCCTGTTTGTTCAGCTTCTTTTCGATGCGGTTAGCGCAGGAGGCGCAGGTCATGCCCGTGATATCAAGATCTATTACAGCCATGCCCCCAGTATACCCCTAGGGGGTATCAGTATCCACGTTCGATGTACTCCTCGATGCGCGCTGCCTCGGCACCCACCGTCGTGGTGTCACCATGGCCGGGGTACACCTTCAAGTCGTGCGGCAGGATGAACACCGTGGACTGCAGGGACTCGATGATCGTCGGGAAGCTGGAGTACTTCCGTCCCGTCGCGCCCGGGCCACCGTTGAACAGCGTGTCCCCGGACAGCAGCGCATGCTGTCCCGGAACTTCCACCACGATGCAGCCCGGCGAGTGGCCGGGCGTGTGGTACAGGCGCACACCCCAGTCCGCCCAGAACGGATCCTCCACGTCGATCGGGGTAAACGGCGCGTCGCCGTTGGATTCCTCCCACAGCATCCGGTCGTCTTCGTGCAGGTAGACCTTCACCCCCCACTTCTCTGCCAGCTCCGGCGCCAGCTCGCAGTGGTCGTTGTGCGCGTGGGTCAGCAGGATCGCCTCCACGGTGCGATCCCCCACGTGGTCGATTACCGCCTGCGCGTCGTGTGCCGGATCCACCACGATGCACTTGTCATCGTTGACCAGCAGGTAGACGTTGTTATCCACGTCCCACTCGCCGCCATCCAGGCGGAACTTGCCGGAGGTCTCGAACTGCTCGATCTGCGGGTTTTCCAACTTCTGCTCGCTCATGCTTCCTCTTCTAACTCTTGGGCCTGATATTTCTGGGGCCTGATTATCTCTCGGGTCTACACCCCAGCCTGCTTACTTAAACTCCACCACGGAGCGCAGAACCTCGCCCTGCTTCATCTTCTCGAAGGCATCTTCCACGCCATCGATGCCGATGCGCTCGTCCACGAAGCGATCCAGCGGGAAGCGGCCCTCCTGGTACAGGTCCACGTACATCGGGAAATCGCGCTCCGGCAGGCAGTCGCCATACCAAGAGGACTTCAGCGCACCACCGTGGCTAAACACGTCCAGGAATGGCAGCTCCAGGGTCATGTCCGGAGTCGGCACGCCCACCAGCACCACGCGGCCAGCCAGGTCGCGCACGTAGAAAGCCTGCTTGTACGTCTGCGGCAGCCCCACGGCATCCACCGCCACGTCCACGCCGAATCCACCGTTGATCTCCTGAACCTTCTCCACCAGCTCATCATCCGAAAGCCCCGAGCTGTTGATCGTGTGGGTAGCGCCGAACTCTTCCTTTGCGCGGGCAAGCTTGGCGTCAGAAATATCGATAGCAATGATCTTCGTCGCACCCGCAACGGCCGCACCGGCAATCGCGGCCATGCCCACGCCACCTACGCCGATCACGGCGATGGACTCGCCGCGCTTGACCTCACCGGTGTTCACTGCGGCACCGAGACCGGCCATGACGCCACATCCCAGCAAGCCCGCGACCGCAGGGTCGGCATCGGAGTTCACCTTGGTGCACTGTCCTTCGTGGACCAGCGTCTTCTCAGCGAAAGCACCGATGCCCAGAGCAGCCTCCAGCTCCGTGCCGTCGGTGAGGGTCATCTTCTTCGAGGCATTGTGGGTATCGAAGCAGTACTTCGGCTCGCCCTTCTTGCAGGCGCGGCACTGGCCACACACGGCGCGCCAGTTCAGCACCACATAGTCGCCGACCTCCACGTGGGTCACGCGGTCTCCGACCTGCTCGACCACGCCAGCGGCCTCGTGGCCCAGCAGGAACGGGTAGTCGTCCGTAATGCCGCCATCGCGGTAGGCCAGGTCGGTGTGGCACACGCCGCAGGCCTGAATGCGGACGATCACATCGTTTTCGCCCGGATCGGGGATCACAATGTCGGTCAGTTCAACTGGCTCGTTCTTCGCGCGGGAAATTACAGCTTTCACAGTGGTAGTCATGTCACCCACTGTACGAGCTTCTGTGCCTTTGGTGGGTTCGCGTAAGCTTGAGCTATTAGCTAACGCAACCAACGCAAACCTCCAAGGAGCCAACATGATCCAGCTCGTCGTCGGCGCCGCCGCGGGTTACTTGATGGGCACGAAGGCCGGTCGCCGTCGCTACGAACAGATCCGCCGTGGCTATCAGACCGCAGTGAACTCGGATATCACCAAGGCAGTTGTGCGTTCCGGCCGTAAGGCACTGGCCAACCGGCTGGATCCGGAACCGCGCATGCACGAGGTGCGCGATCTGAACCGCTCTACCCGCGATTCCCTGGGCGAGGGGCACACCATCGTCGAGGCGGATGATGTGCACCCGAACGACCAGATCGACCGGCCGAAGAATCCCTTCAAGAAGAAGCGCTAGCGCGTAAAGTCGCCGAAGTCCGAGGCTCGCTCGTGCAGCGAGCGGCGGTACTTCTCCAGCGCAATCACATCCGCAAACAGCGCGTTATATTCCTCTTTCTGCAGGTCGGGGCGCATGCGCTGCATCCGGGATTTCATGTCCGCAATCTCGCTGCCCACCCAGCGTTCCTGCATCCGCGCCATGATCGCATCCGCGTAGTACGGCAGCCTCTCCGGCAGGCAATGCAGATCCTCCACCGCCAGCTCGGAGACCACCGCCGCCCCCATCGGGTCCTTCATCTGCGCCGCGATCTTCTCGATCCATCCGGCCCCGCCATCGCTGTTCGCCGCCCCTCCTAAGGACGCCACAGCCTCCGCCATCGCCACGTATGTCGGATGCACAAAGCTCTCCGGGGGCATGAGGTCGAAGATGGTGGAGGCCAGCTGCGGTTCCTGCAAAGCCAGCTTCATGACCTCGCGGGGACCTTCCA
This sequence comes from uncultured Corynebacterium sp., assembly GCF_937999985.1. GTDB lineage: Bacteria > Actinomycetota > Actinomycetes > Mycobacteriales > Mycobacteriaceae > Corynebacterium. Next base: position 9,167 of record NZ_CALLDG010000171.1, on the reverse strand, counting down.
AGTAGTCGTCGTTCGGGTTCGGGCGCTCCATGCCCTTCACCACGTGCAGGTTGGGGCCGCCTGCGCCGCCCGCGCCAGCAGCGCCTGCCGTTCCAGCACCAGCGGCACCTGCGCCACCAGCCGTGCCGGCGCCAGCACCGGTCTTCAACTCCAACTTCGGCCGCTGCCCGCCGGACTTCCGCGCCTCCTTGCGCACCTGATCCAGCACGTCGTTCGGGTTATCCCAACCGACCCAGCCCGCGGCCTGGCGGGCGTATTCGTCCCGCAGCGCGTCGTCCTTAATCCCCGCCAGCACCGGCACGATGCGCCGCAGGGCGTGCACGCGCCCGTCGATGCTGGCCGTATCGTAGTCCGCGATGAGGGTGCGGATTACGAACTCAAACATCGGAATGCGGGAGGCCACCAGCTCGCGCACGGCCGCGTCGCCGCGCTTGATGCGCACATCACATGGATCCTGCCCGCCCGGCGCGACCGTCACATAGCTCCGCCCCGAGAACTGCTGGTCGCCCTCGAAGGCACGCATAGCCGCCTTCTGGCCCGCCTCATCACCATCGAAGGTGTAGATGATCTCGCCACGGAAGAACTGGTCATCCAGCATGAACCGGCGCAGAGCCGACAGGTGCTCCGCACCGAAGGCCGTGCCACACGCGGCCACCGCGGTATCCACCCCGGCGGCGTGCATGGCCATCACGTCCGTGTACCCCTCCACCACCACAGCCTGGTGCTTGGCCACGATGTTCCGCTTCGCCTGGTCAATGCCGAACAATACCTTCGACTTCTTGTACAGCATCGTCTCCGGCGTGTTCAGATACTTGCCCAGACGATCGTCGTCGAAGAGCTTGCGGGCACCGAAGCCGATCACGTCTCCACTGACGGAACGGATCGGCCACAGGAGGCGACGGTGGAACCTATCGATCGGGCCACGCTTACCCATGCGCCCCAGACCCGCCGCCTCGATTTCCTTGAACGTAAAACCCTTCTGCTGCAGGTGCTTAGTCAGCCGATCCCATCCGGCGGGCGCATACCCACAGCCGAACTGCTCGGCGTGTTCCATGGTGAAACCGCGCTCGATCAGGAAGTTGCGGGCAACGTCCGCGCCTTCGGCGTCACCAAGAAATTCCTTGCGATAGAACTCAAAGGCCGCTTTGTTCGCGGCGACCAACATGCGCCGCGTACCGGGCTCCTCCCGATTGCCCGGTCGACCGCCCTCGTAGCTAATGCGGTAGCCGATGCGCTCGGCGCAGGCCTCCACGGCCTCGGGGAAGGACATGTGTTCCATCAGCATGAGGAACTTGAAAACATCGCCGCCCTGGTCCGTGGAAAAGCAGTGGAAGTAGCCGTGGTTCGGGCGGACGTGGAACGAGGGAGTCTTTTCGTCCTTAAAGGGGCTAAGGCCCTTCATGGAATCGACGCCACCCGGTTTGAGCTGCACATACTCCCCCACTACCTCTTCGATGGGGGTCTGCTCTCGAATTGCTTCGATGTCCCGCTCCGGAATCCTGCCCTTAGCCATAGCCACATGCTAGTACAACCCCCGGACTGCCCCTGGAAGTCCCAGATCGGCCTGCTCCGCAACCTATTTTCTACAAACACCACACCGCGACAGAACCGGGCGCTAACGTGTTCAAAATAGGATCTACGTCACACTGCAATAACACGAAGGACCACTCCCATGACTGACTCGCAGGCCGCCCCGCAGGCTGAATCGCAGGCCACCGGCAACTCCTCCACCCACTACGACGTGCTGATCATCGGCTCCGGCTTCGGCGGCTCCACCACCGCCCTGCGCCTAGTGGAGAAGGGCTACAAGGTCGGCATCCTCGAGGCCGGCCGTCGCTTCAAGGACGAAGAGTTCGCCAAGAACTCCTGGCACCTCAAGGACTTCCTGTGGATGCCGCAGATCGGCCTGTACGGCATCCAGCGCATCCACCTGCTCAAGGATGTGATGATCCTCGCCGGCGCGGGCGTGGGCGGCGGCTCGCTGAACTACGCGAACACGCTCTACCAGCCCGGCGAGGCGTACTTCAACGACAAGCAGTGGAACACCATCACCGACTGGGAAGACGAGCTGACCCCCTACTACCAGCAGGCGCAGAAGATGCTCGGCGTGGTGGAAAACCCCACGATGACCCCCGCCGACGTGTACTCCAAGAAGGTTGCCGAGGAGATGGGCGTAGGCGACACGTTCCGCATGGCACCCGTCGGAGTCTTCTTCGGAGAAAAGGTCGGGCTGGAAGGTAAGCCGTGTGAGACCGTGAAGGACCCATACTTCGGCGGTGTTGGCCCCGACCGCACCGCCTGCCACGAATGCGGCGAGTGCATGACCGGCTGCCGCCACGGCGCGAAGAACACCCTGCTGAAGAACTACCTGTACCTGGCTGAAAAGGGCGGGGCGAAGGTCCACGACCGCACCACCGTCACCGACATCACCTTCGACGGCACCACCTGGACCGTACAGGCCAAGCAGACCGGGCCGATCACCAAGCGCAACCCGCAGACCAGCAGCTTCACCGCCGATAACCTCGTCGTCGCCGCGGGCACCTGGGGCACCCAGAATCTACTGCACCGCCAGAAAGCCAACGGCAACCTGCCGAAGCTGTCGGACAAGTTGGGGCACCTCACCCGCACGAACTCCGAGGCACTGTTGGGCGCGAACCGTTCGACCTACTCCCCCGACATGGATTTCTCCGAGGGCGTGGCCATCACCTCCTCCTACTTCCCCGCCCCGGATACACACATCGAGCCGGTGCGCTACGGCAAGGGCTCCAACGCGATGGGCCTGCTGCAGACCCTCATGACCGACGGAGATAAGTTGCAGCCACGCTTCCTGGAGTTCATCAAGCAGATCTTCCTGCAGTACAAGGCCATTCCGCGCCTGGTGAACCTGAGCAAGTGGTCGCAGCGCACCGTCATCAACCTGGTGATGCAGACCCGCGATAATTCGCTGCGCACCTTCCTGCGCAAGATCGGCCCGTTCAACATGTTGAGCTCCGAGCAGGGTACCGGCGAACCAAACCCGTCCTGGATTCCCGAAGGCAACACGGCCACCCGGATCCTGGCGAAGTTGCTGCCGAAGGGCGTGGCCGGCGGCGTGTGGTCGGAGGTCTTCAACATCCCGCTGACCGCGCACTTCTTGGGCGGCTGCGTCATCGGCTCCTCGCCTGAGCACGGCGTGGTGGACCCCTACCACCGCGCATGGGGCTACCCGAGCCTGTTCATCACCGATGGTTCCGCCATCACCGCGAACCCGGGCGTGAACCCCTCCCTGTCCATCACCGCGAATGCCGAGCGTGCTGCCGCCATGTGGCCGAACAAGGGTGAGGCCGACCCGCGCCCGCCGCAGTCCGAGGGCTACCGCCGCATCAACCCAGTGCAGCCGAACAACCCGATCGTTCCGGACGACGCCCCGGCCGCCCTCCGCCTGCCACTGCGCGTGCTCTAGACTCTTCCCTATGTCTCAGGGAAGTTCGCAGCGCCCTTCGAAGGGCTTTTCGCAGGGCCTGGTGCCGAAGAAGTGGGCCAAATACGCCACGCCGGTCGTCGGCGCGGCGGTCGTCGCGGCCGGTTGGTTCGGCCTGCAAGGCGGCGATGGAGCCGACGGAAACGACGGTGCGGCTTCTGGTGTTTCTAGCAATGACGCCGACACCTGCGCCGTTGACACCCTCCCACCGGAGGCCAAAAAGCAGATCGACGACATTTTGCAGGATGCCCCGCCGGACGACGGGGAGGCCGACGGCAAGCACTTCGGCAACTACGAAGGTCTGCTGCCGAAGGAAAAGGGCGACTACTACCGCGAGTACACCGTGAAGACCCCGGGGCTTAACCACCGGGGTGAGCGCCGCATCGTCGTCGGCGGCGGCACTAAGACCGACCCGGACGTGTGGTATTACTCGTCCGACCACTTCGAGAGCTTCTGCTCCATCCCGGACGCGGAGGACTAGCCCACACCTAGGCCCAGGCGGCGCTGATCCCGCTGGCGCGCTTGTCCAGCCGCTCCAACCGGGATTCCGTCAGCGAGGCCACCTGGTCGATGACTACGCGGCGTGCCTCGCGGTCGGAGGCGGCGGCGTCAAACCACGAAGAAAACATCGGGTCCAGCGCGCCCGAGCCGCCGCGCCACAGGTAGTCCGTGACGCGAAAGATGCGCTCACGCTGGCGCTGCTGGTTGGCCAGATGCTGGGCCTCGTCCATGACGTACAGAACCGCGACGGATTTCAGCAACGTCACCTCAGCCTGCACCGGCTCGGGGATCACCAGGTCGGCGGCGTAGCGGCCGAGCGCCCCCTCGCCGAACTGCTGGCGGGTGCCCGTGACGGCGGCGGTGACGAAGCGGGAAACCAGCTCCGAGGTCATGGCCTTTAGCGCGGCGAGGTCCTGCATCGACCCGCCGAAATCCGCCGCCCGGGAGACCAAAGTCATGGCGCGCAGACGGTCGGCGGCCTCCAGCAACTCCTCCGGGGTGCCGCCGAACACGCGGGCGCCCTTCTCCGCCAGGGCGGCCAGCTCCACCAGGTCCCACAGCACGCCGAAGTCGATGCGTCCGGAAAGGATGCCGTCCTCCACGTCGTGCACCGAGTACGCGACGTCGTCGGACCAGTCCATGATCTGCGCCTCCAGGCACTTGCGGCCCTCCGGTGCGCCCTCGCGGATCCACTCGAGGGTTTCCACGTCCTCGGCGTAGGCGGAGTACTTGGCGCGCTTGTTGCCATGCTCGTCGACCGGTCCCCACGGGTACTTGCAGGCGGCATCCAAGCTGGCGCGGGTGAGGTTCAGGCCGTAGGAGACGGGCGCGGCGCCGGCTGTGCCTGCCGTGCCAGCAGCCCCAGTGCCGGCGCCAGCTGTGCCTTCGCTCCCCTCCCCCAGTACCTTCGGCTCCAGCCGGGCGAGAATGCGCAGAGTCTGCGCGTTACCTTCGAAGCCTCCACAGTCGGCGGCGGCCTCATCCAGCGCACGCTCGCCATTGTGCCCATACGGCGGGTGGCCAATGTCGTGGCTCAGCCCCGCCAGCTCCGTCAGATCCGGATCTGCGCCCAATGTTTTGCCAATCCCGCGGGCGATCTGCGCGACCTCCAGCGAGTGCGTCAGGCGGGTACGAGGCGTATCCCCCGACCCCGGCCCCACGACCTGCGTCTTATCCGCCAGCCGCCGCAGCGCCGCAGAGTGCAGCACGCGCGCCCGGTCGCGGTCGAAGCTATCGCGCCCGTCCACCACCGCCCCGGGCAACCCCAGGGTCTTCGGCCGATCCGGCAGCCGCCGCTGCTGGTCGTGATCGCTATAGGGGTAACGCATGTCCTCTTTCTACTTCCGCTTCTCTACTACCTCGTAATACAGCATGCCCAACGTCTCGTGCAGGATCGAGTTGGCCTGCGACTTTCGGGTGAACACCGACGGCCCCTGGCGCGTGGGGCTCGCCCACGCTTCCAGCCCCTGGTCGCGCACCATCCGGGTGGCACGCAGCGAGTGCGTCGGGTCCGTCACCACCACGGAAGTCCGCCAACCGTAGTCGTCCGCCACCTGCGCGAACGCCTCGGCGGACTTCAGCGTATCCGCGCCTTCCTCCACCGGCACTACCGCCGATTCCGGGATGTCGAAGTTCTCCACCAGGTAGTTCTTGCCCGCGGCCGCCTCTGTGTACAGGTCGCCCTCTGCCTTGCCGCCCACGGTGACGATCGTCGGCGCCACGCCCTGCTTGTACAGCTCCGCTGCGTGATTCAGTCGCGAGGCAAACCAGTTCGTCGGATTGCCCGCATACTGCGCCGCCCCCAACACAAAGATCGTGTCCGCCGGACGCCTGTCGTCCGACCGCGCGAAGTGCCACACCTGGAAAGCTGTCACTCCGAACACACCCGCCGCCACCAAGACGATGGTTAATAGCGCAATGAAAACATACTTCACCGCGCGCTTCACCGGATGCCGTGCATTAGCCATGCGCAAAACCATACGCGGTTTCCCCTGTATTTTTCGTTAAGGTGGGCTGTATGAAACCGACTTTTTCCGCCACTCGCTTCCTGGCAATCCTAGCTGCCGGCGCCGTACTCGGATTTGGCTCTTTTCTTATTGACGCCCCCTCGGCCCCAGCCGCCACCGCCACCAGCGAGGTGCAGCTATCATCCCAGCTCGTTGACGAGTCCGGGGTGCTGTCTGAACAGGAAAAAGCGGACATTACGGCGTCATTAAAAGAAGCAACCAAAGAATCCGGCAAGAAGCTCTACATCGTCTTCGTCCCGACCGCACCAGGCGACATTAAGACCATGGCCGAGCAGCTGCGTGAACAGGACGGCACCGACAACGTGATCGTGCTGGCAGTGGCCACCGAAACGCGCCAGATCGGCTACGCCGCCGGGGACAAGGTGGAAACCAGCGAGGCGGAGAAGCTGCAGGACGCGGCACGGGAGCACTTCGCCGACGACGACTGGGCCGGGGGCGCGCAGGCAGCGGCGGACAAGCTGGCGGGCAAGACCTCCACAGCGTCGAAGGTGTGGATGGGCGCCGGAGCCATCGGAGTGGTCGGCGCGGGCGCCGGTGCCGTTGTGTGGTCCCGCCGCAATAGGAAGAAGACTCACGCGCAGCAGCTGGAGACAGCCCGTGAGATCGACCCGGGCAACATCGACGACCTGTACAAGCAGCCCACCGAGGTACTGCGCGAACTGGCGAATGAGGAGCTGCACAGTACCGACGAATCCATCCGCAAGGGCGACGAGGAGCTGGCCGTTGCGCGCGGAGAGTTCGGTGAAGAGCGCACCCGTGACCTTGCTAAGGCGCTGCAACACAGCCGCTCGACGTTGAACAAGGCATACAGCATGAACGAGCGGCTGCGCTCCGGGCTGGTGACAACTGAGCCGGAACAGCGCGACCTACTGATCGAGATCGTGTCTACCTGCGGGCAGGCAGACGACAACCTGGACGGGCAGGCCGCGCGCTTTGCCGAACTGCGCCAGAAGCTGATGGATGCGCCCCAGCTGGTGGAAAAGCTCCGCCAGACCAGCATCAGCCTGCACAATCGCATTCCGAACGCGCGGGAGATCCTCAGCGATGCCATCACGCGCGTGGACCCGGCACTGCTGGAATCCGTGCGCCATAACCCGGACGTTGCCGAGGACGAGCTAGAGGAAGCTGAGAAGGCCCTGGACTCCGCACGCGGACTGCTGGACAAGCCAGCCGGGCAGCAAGGCGGACTGATCGACGCGCTGGGGGCGGCGCGAATGGCACTGCAGCAGGCAGATTCGCAGCTGCTGGCCGTGGAGCGTGCGGAGGAGCACCTGCGGTCGGCGCAGTCCAACCTGCCCGCGCTGATCACCGAGGTGGAAGAGGAAATTACAGAGGCCGGGCAGCTGGAAAAGTCCGGCGCAGACCTGGATCGGGCGGCTTTGAACAAGGCCGTGGAGCAGGCCCGCGAGGCACTGAAGAAGGCACGGGAGGAAGGTTCTGCGGATCCGCTGGGGAGCTACTCCCAGCTGCTGGAGGCCGACGGTGTACTGGATATTCAGCTGGACGAGGCGCGTGGCAAGGCCAGCGACTTCGCCCGGACCGTGGACATGGTGGACCGGACGGCCATGGATGCCGCCCAGCGGCTGGAGGCCGTGGAGGACCTGATTAGGAACCGCCGGCGGATCATCGGCGTAGATACGCGCACGGCGGCGCAGGCGGCGCGGGCTGCGTTGGATGAGACTGCGCAGCTGCGGACGGAAGATCCGAAGCGGGCGTTGCGGGCAGCCCAGCGGGCTAGCCAGCTGGCGCAGCAGGCCAGCGCGCAGGCACGTAAGGATATCGACGACTTCAACCGACGCAACAGCGGCTACGGCGGGCTCGGCGGTAGTGGCGGCAGCGGCAACTTCGTGACGGGCATGGTGCTGGGTTCGCTGCTGAGCGGCAACGGCGGCTTCGGCGGAGGATTTGGCGGTGGCTTCGGGGGCGGCGGTTTTGGCGGCGGAGGCGGGGGCTTCGGCGGCAGCGGCTCCTCCAGCTTCTAACTGGCTCCAGCTTCTAGCCCGGGCCGGTCGGCTGGCTGGGGCTCCTCCAGCTTCCAGCCAGGGCTTTTGTGCCCTCGGATTGCGTTAAATGTCGTTAAAGTGGGAATTCGTTACCGGCACCCATTTCCAAATGTGCAAAACCGCAGGTCAGCGAGTTTCTGAAAAATCATAAGCGGGATTCAATTTTATAGATTCCCACTTTAACGACATTTACGCCTAGCGAGCCCCTTCAGATCCACCAGAACAGAAGACCCAAACCTCGGGTCGACTCCAGCAGGCGCCCCCACATTTCGGCGCCCCCACATTCTCCGGGCAGCAAGAAGGCGCCCGCCCCGAAGGGCGAGCGCCTTGAATCAGCAATGCCGAGCCAGCCATCCGAACCTGCAGTAGCAAGCCAGCCAGCCGGGCTAGACCAGCGGCAAGCAGTTTGCTTTAGAAGATCACGCGCAGCACGGAGACCGTACCGCCGGCGATGACAGCGGCGGCCGGGAGGGTGATAACCCAAGCCAGAGCGATGGGCTTCATCAGGCCCCAGTTGGCGTCCTTGTTAACCAGGCCAACGCCCAGAACAGCACCGATCAGAATGTGAGTGGAGGAAACCGGCAGACCCAGCACGGATGCGCCCATGACCACGGCAGCTGCGGACAGCTCTGCAGCGAAGCCAGAGGCCGGGTGCATCTTGGTCAGTCCGGAGCCCACGGTGCGAATAACGAAGCGGCCAATGAACCACAAGCCGGCGATCAGAGCAACACCCATCGCAACCATCACGGGCAGTGCCACGCCAGATTCCTCAGAGATGGTGTTGGTCTTCAGAACGTCCAGCACTGCAACGAACGGTCCAAGCGCGTTAGCGATGTCGTTGGAGCCGTGGCTGAATGCGAAAGCAGACGCGGTGAACACCTGCATCCAGCTGAACAGCAGGAAGGTCGAGCGACTCAAAGCCTGCTTCTTCAAGGTGCGAGAGAAGATGTACACAGCCATCCAGACAACAGCTGCCACCATGCCCATGATCAGGAAGTTGCCCAGGCTGGACAGCTCCAGGTTCATGTTCTTCAGACCCTTGAACAGCAGCATCGCGGAGATGATGATGGAACCACCTGCGGCCAGCAGCGGCACCCAGGTATCCAGGGCGTGGTGCGCCTCAACCTCGTCGACAGACTTGTTGATGCGGTGCAGCTTCTTGTAGTAGTCGGACTC
>NZ_CALLDG010000170.1 GCF_937999985.1 uncultured Corynebacterium sp. | reverse complement strand
CTCAAGAGGCCAAGTGGGCACGCTTGGAGTTGCCAGACTTCGAGTTCGTGCCGATGATGGCGCTGAACATTTACGACAAGCAGCTGATCGCCCAGCGTGTAGAGGACTTCCGCCAGCTGGAGGACCGCTACATGCCTTTCGATGACTAGCGTTTCCTACCGCCCCGAACCCGGCAGCATCCCCACCGACCCGGGGGTTTATACCTTTCGGGACGCCCACGAGCGCGTCATTTATGTCGGCAAGGCCAAGAACCTACGCGCCCGGCTGTCCAACTATTTCCAGGATCTCGACCAGCTGCACCCGCGCACCCGCGCGATGGTGCAGTCCGCCAACCACGTGCAGTGGACGGTGGTTTCCAGCGAGCTTGAAGCCCTGAACCTGGAGTACACCTGGATCAAGCGCTTTAACCCCCGGTTCAACGTGATGTACCGGGACGATAAGACCTAACCCATGCTGGCGATCAGTGTGAAGGAGCAGATCCCGCGCGCATTCATGTACCGCGGGCCCCGGCGCAAGGGCGTGCGCTACTTCGGCCCATACCCCAAGGCATGGGCTATCCGGGAGACCCTCGAGTCGCTGACGCGCGTGTTTCCGATCAGAACCTGCTCGGCCGGGGTGTATAGGCGTCACGAAGCATTGGGAAGACCCTGCCTACTGGGCTACATCGATCGCTGCAGCGCCCCGTGCGTAGGCAAGATCACCCCGGAGGGTCACCGTGCTCTGGTGGACCAGTTCTCCAGCTTCCTGGCGGGGAACACGGAACCCGTGCTGCGCAGGGTGCGCAAGGAGATGGAGCAGGCCAGCGAAAACCTGGACTTTGAACGCGCCGCGTCCTTACGCGACCAGCTGCAGGCCATGCAGAAATCCATGGAGCGGCAGGCGGTGGTGTTCTCCGACAACACGGATGCCGACCTGATCGCTTTCGTGGCGGACGAGCTGGAGGCCGCAGTTCAGATTTTCCACGTCCGCGGCGGCCGCATTCACGGCCAGCGCGGCTGGGTGGTCGAGCGCGAGGACTTGAGCGAGGAGAAGCTGGTCGCGGACTTCATCACCCAGTTCTATGGCGAGACGGCGGAGCTGGCGAAGGCGACGGAGACCCAGGTGGGAGGCGCCTCCGGCCCGGAGGTGGACCGTGACCTGGCGCGCGCCATCAACCCGGCTGCCGCACAGGATCTGGGAGACCTGGTGGGCGACGTGCAGGTCACGCCCGTGCCCCGCGAGATCCTGGTTCACGCGATGCCGGAGGATTCCGACGACCTGGCAGCGTGGCTGACGAGCCTCCGCGGCTCCAACGTGCAGATCCGTGTGCCGCAGCGCGGCGACAAGAAGACGCTTATGACCACCGCGGAGACCAATGCCACCCAGGCGCTGGCACAGCACAAGCTGAAGCGTGCGGGAGACATCACAGCCCGCTCGGCGGCGCTTAAGGAGCTGCAGGAGGCGCTGTGGATGGACGAATCCCCGCTGCGCATCGAGTGCACCGACATCTCGCACATCCAGGGCACAGACGTGGTGGCCAGTCTGGTGGTCTTCGAGGACGGCCTGCCGAAGAAGTCCGATTACCGCCGGTACAAGATCCGCGACGCGGCGGGAGATGGGCACTCCGACGACGTCGCCAGCATCGCGGAGGTCGTGCGCCGCCGCTTCAAGCGCTATCAGCAGGATAAGTCCGCGGTGCCCGCGGGCGACGATGCTGGCGATCTGCTGGAAGGCGAGACGGAGCTGGAAGACAGCGCCCCGGAAGGCACGGACCCAACAGTCGAGAAGCGCAAGTTCGCCTACCCGCCGCAGCTATTCATCGTGGACGGCGGCCTGCCGCAGGTAAACGCCGCCCAGGAGGTGCTCGACGAGTTAGGCGTGAACGACGTCACCCTGGTGGGCATCGCCAAGCGCCTGGAGGAAATCTGGGTGCCGGGGGAGGAGTATCCGATCATCGTGCCCCGCAACTCTCCCGCGCTGTATCTGGTGCAGAATCTGCGCGACGAGGCGCACCGATTCGCCATCACTTTCCACCGCCAGCAGCGCAGCGCGCGCATGCGCCGAAGCAAACTGGACGACATTCCGGGGCTGGGGCCGAAGCGCCGCAAGCAGCTGGTCAAAGAGTTTGGCTCGGTGGCGAGGGTCAAGGAAGCCAGCGTGGAGGACATTGCCGCGCTGCCGGGCTTTGGCCCCAAGTTGGCGCAACTCATTCACGACGCGCTGAATGCTGGGTAGGATCGGGGACATGAGCGCATCAACGCAGCAAGAGCCCAGTTTGATCCTTATTACGGGCATGTCTGGGGCCGGGCGCCGAACCACCGCCGCGGCCCTGGAGGAGCTCGGGTGGTACGTCGCAGACAACCTTCCGCCCGAGCTCATCGTGCGCATGGTCGAGCTCAGTTTCTCTGAGGATTCGCCGATCGAGAAGCTGGCCATCGTCACCGACGTTCGCTCCCGAGACTTCGCCGGCAACCTCACCAGCGTGCTGCACGACCTGCACACCGGGGGTCGGCGCCCGACGGTGCTGTACCTGGATGCCACCGACGAGGCGCTGATCGCCCGCTTCGACGCGGTCCGCCGCACCCACCCGCTGCAACAGAAAGGCACGTTGCAGGACGGCATCGACCGCGAGCGCGAGATGCTGACCAGCATCCGCGAGCGCGCTGACATTGTGTTGGACACGACTAACCGCAGCATCCACGATCTGCGCCGCGAACTGGAGAAGTTCTTCGCCGCCGCCGACCACTCGAGTGTGCGCATCAACGTCCAGAGCTTCGGCTTCAAGCACGGTCCGCCGAAGGACATCGACATGTTGCTGGATGCTCGCTTTTTGCCGAACCCTTATTGGGATCCGGAGCTGCGGCCCTTTAGAGGTATTGACGCCCCCGTCTCCGACTTTGTGCTGTCTCAGCCAGGCGCGGAAGAGTTCCTTGACCACGTCGTCGGGCTCATCCATTCTGTGCTGCCGGGCTACCGCAAAGAGGGCAAGTTCTTCGTCTCCGTGGCCATCGGCTGCACGGGTGGCCACCACCGCAGCGTGGCAATTGTCGAGGAGCTGACCCGCCGCCTGGCCGACGACGGCGTGCTGGTGAACCTGTCCCACCGGGACCTGGAACGATAGGAAAGGGGCCGGAGACCAACCATGAGTACTTCCGAGAAGCCCGGCAAACCGATTGCGAATATCGCCTGCCTCGGCGGCGGGCACGGGCTGTTCAACACGCTGCGTTCGGCGCGCACCATCGCCGACTACGTTTCCGCCATCGTGACAGTTGCCGACGACGGCGGCTCTTCCGGCCGCATCCGCCGCGAGCTGGGCTCACTTCCGCCGGGCGATCTGCGCATGGCGCTGGCGGCTTTGACCAGGGACAACGAGCGCGGTCGCATGTGGGAGGAAGTCCTCCAGCACCGCTTCGGCGGCTCCGGCGCGCTGAAGGGCCACGCGCTCGGCAACTTCCTGATCACCGGCGTGGCGCAGGTGATGGGCAGCGAAATGGACGCACTCGACGAGATCGGTCGCCTACTGGGCATCGAGGGGCGGGTGATCCCTATGAGTAACGAGCCGCTGGACCTCGAGGCAGAAGTGCTGGGACTGGAAGAGGATCCCCGCGAGGTCGTGGCCGTCCGCGGCCAGGTGGCCGTTGCCTCCACCCTTGGCGAGGTGCGACGCGTCAAGCTGTACCCGGAAGCCCCTCCGGCATCGAAGGAAGCCGTGGAGGCCATTTTGAACGCCGACCTGGTTTCAATGGGGCCGGGCTCCTGGTTCTCGAGCGTCATCCCGCACCTGCTCGTGCCGGAGATCGTGGACGCGCTGAACCAGACTAACGCCGTCAAGGCGCTGGTGCTCAACCTGGTTCCGGAGCCAGGGGAAACCGCCGGCATGTCTCTGGAGCACCACATCCACATGGTGCGGCAGCACTGCCCGAGCCTGCAGATTGACGTTGTCATCGTCGATCTGTCAACGATGCCGGTGGCCAGTACTCGGCGTCATATCGATAGAGCCGCAGCGGCACTCGGCGCCAAAGTCATCTACCGCGACGTGCGGGAGGACGACAACCGGGGGCGCTGGACCGACCGACACAACCCGCAGAAGCTGGCGGCCGTGTTGCAGGAGGTATCCGGGGGCGTGAAGGACCTGCCCGAGCGGGAATAGTTTTCCCGGCTATAATCAGATGCTTTGAGCACTGATTGCATACGACCAATCGGGACAAGAGACACCAAAGAAACAAAAGAGTCAAAAGAAGGGAAGCCCGTGGCACTGACGGCCGATGTGAAGGCAGAGCTAAACCGAGTTCTGGTGACCCGCCACGACGAGATGACCGCCGAGGTCGCCAGCCTGCTGCGCTACACGGCCGCCCTGCACCTGGTGGGCAAGAAGATCGTGGTGGAATCAGAGGTCGACTCGGCAGAGACCGCCCGGCGCCTGACCGACATGGTCGAGCAGCTGTACAAGATCGAGCCGGAGCACCAGATCATCGGCGCGGGTAACCTGCGCCGCCGCCCGCGCCACGTTCTGCGCTGGACCCAAGGCGGCATGGAGTTGGCCCGCCGCACCGAACTGATTGACCGGGTGGGGCGCCCGGTTCGCGGCCTGCCGCGCTTCATCATCGGCGGCACCAAGGAACAGTGCGTGGCGGCCTGGCGTGGCGCCTTCCTGGCCCACGGCTACATCACCGACCCGGGGCGCTCCTCGGCGCTGGAGGTAAAGACGCCCTCCAACGAAGCCGCACTGGCGCTGGTGGGAACCGCCCGCCGCATCGACGTGACGGCCAAGACGAAGGAGGCCCGGGGAGTTAACCGCGTGGTCATCCGCGACGGCGATTCGATCGGGCGGCTGCTGATGCTCATGGGCGCCAAGGAGACCCGCGAGGTCTGGGAGAAGCAACGCCGCACCCGCGAGAACCGGGCGAAGGCCAACCGGCTGGCCAACTTCGACGATGCCAACCTGCGCCGCAGCGCGCGAGCCGCCGTGGCCGCCGCAGCCCGCGTAGAGCGCGCCCTGGAGATCCTGGAGAACGACGTGCCCCAGCACCTGGCCCAGGCCGGCCAGCTGCGCGTGGAGCACAAGGAGGCTTCCTTGGAGGAACTCGGCCGCCTGGCGGAACCGCCGATGACGAAGGACGCGGTGGCGGGCCG
>NZ_CALLDG010000169.1 GCF_937999985.1 uncultured Corynebacterium sp. | reverse complement strand
GGCAAACACACCCGTCACGGGAGCCAGCAGCTCGTCCCGGTTCAGCAGCTCCACATAGCGGGTAAGCTGCTCCACACCGTCGATACCACCACGGCGCTTGATCTCCACGGCCACAGTCGCGCCCGTGGAGTCCTTGGACAAAATGTCCACCGGGCCGATAGCCGTCGGGTACTCGCGGCGGATCAAAGAGTAACCCTCGCCCAAGATCTCAATCTGCTCAGCCAGCAACTCCTGCAGGTGCGCCTCCACCCCATCCTTCACCAGGCCTGGGTCCTCCCCGAGGTCGTGCTCCGTATCGGAGTAGATCTCGAAAATCTGGATCCGCAGCTGCTCCCCCTTTGGATTCGTGACGATCCACAACTGCTCGACCCCCTCGTTTCCAAGCTCCGAATACTCCGTAGGGGCGTCATCACCATCAAAAGAGCTAGCCTCGACGGCCTCGAGAGAACACGGCGGCATCATCCAATTGAGCGGCTTATACGCGCGATCGTCGGCGTGGATGGAGACCGAACCATCGGCCTTCACCAGGATCAGGCGGTCGGCGGGCGGCAGGTGGGCCTCCAGGCGTCCGACGTAATCGACACAGCAGCGGGCAATGACTAAGCGCATGGTTGTTCAGCCTACGCTACGCAAGCTGGCAACGACTCAATGACGGGGTATGCGGCGCTCCGAAGGGGCGGATTCCAGCCAAGACACCAAAGCGGTATCCCCTGCACTATCAAGGGCGATCTCCCAATGCGTCTTGCGGTGAACCACCTCGACGACGTGCACGTCGTCCTCCAAGAAGGCGGACTCCCGCGGGGTGATCTCGCGGCGAGACACGATTGCGGTGCCCAGGCGCGTAAGCACCACATCCGAAGCAGGGCGCAGGCTACGCAGCTTGTAGAACTTGGCGGATTGGCCCGAATACTTCAAAATCCCGTGGCGCCAGTGCCTGCCATCAGAATTTGGCAGGCGCCGGACGACCACGGGATACCCCTGGGAACGCAGCGCAAAAAAGCGCCACATAACGGCGATGACGACGAACAGCGCCACCGCCGCAAGAAAATACAACAACCACGCCATATACCTAACTTACAGGCATGAAGTGGGTTTCGAAAAAGCAAAACGGGCTCCACCGTGAAAACAGTGGAACCCGTTTGTCGGGAAGTTTAGAGCTAGTTAGCTCTTAAGCTTCCATACGCTTCACAGCGCGCAACTCGGACTCTGCGACGGCCTTGTCGCGCTCAGTCTCTGCAGACTGCTTGCGGGACTCGGCATCCGCAACGTTAACCTCGTTGGCCCACGTTGCAGAATCCGCCAGGATGGTGATCTTCTTGGAGGACACGGACAGGAACCCGCCCTGCACCGCGGCCACCAGCTTCTCACCGGTGTTCGTCCGAATGGTAACGACGCCGTTCTCGACCAGCTGGCCGAGCAGAGGCTCGTGACCAGGGAGCACGCCGATCTCGCCCTCAGTGGTCTGCGCGGTAACGGACGTTGCGGTACCAACCCACAGCGGACGTTCCACGGAGACCAGTTGTGCGGCAATCTCAGCCATGTGCTTAACCCCTTACTTTTCGGTCATCTTCTTGTAAGCAGCCTCGACATCGTCCAGGCCACCCAGACCGTTGAAGGCCTGCTCCGGGTAAGCATCGAACTCGCCGTCGCAGATGCGCTCGAAGGCGTCGATCGTGTCGGCCAGCGGCACGTAGGAGCCCGGGATACCGGTGAACTTCTCCGCAACGAAGAAGTTCTGGCCCAGGAAGCGCTCCAGGCGACGTGCGCGCTGAACGGTGATCTTGTCCTCTTCCGAGAGCTCGTCCATACCCAGGATGGCGATGATGTCCTGCAGTTCCTTGTTCTTCTGCAGGATGTGGATCACACGCTGGGCAACCTCGTAGTGACGCTCGCCGACAATACCCGGCTCGAGGATACGAGAGGTAGAGGTCAGCGGGTTCACTGCGGGGTAAATACCCTTAGAGGCGATGGAACGATCCAGCTCGGTCGTTGCATCCAGGTGGGCGAAGGTCGTAGCCGGTGCCGGGTCGGTGTAGTCATCGGCCGGCACGTAAACGGCCTGCAGGGAGGTAATGGAACGACCCTTGGTCGAAGTAATACGCTCCTGCAGAACACCCATCTCGTCAGCCAGAGTCGGCTGGTAGCCCACGGCAGAGGGCATACGACCCAGCAGGGTCGAAACCTCAGAACCGGCCTGGGTGAAACGGAAGA
>NZ_CALLDG010000168.1 GCF_937999985.1 uncultured Corynebacterium sp. | reverse complement strand
ACCTGATCGAGCAGATCCGCCAGCGCACCGAGAACAACGAGCGCGTGCTGGTCACCACCCTGACCAAGCGCATGGCCGAGGACCTCACCGACTACCTGCTGGAGCACGGCGTGAAGGTCCGCTACATGCACTCCGACATCGATACCCTCAAGCGCGTGGAGCTGCTCCGCCAGCTGCGCCTGGGCGAGTTCGACGTGCTAGTGGGCATCAACCTGCTGCGTGAGGGCTTGGACCTCCCGGAAGTCTCGCTGGTGGCCATCCTGGATGCGGACAAGGAGGGCTTCCTGCGCTCCGAACGCTCGCTGATCCAGACCATTGGCCGTGCAGCCCGTAACGTCTCCGGTGAGGTCATCATGTACGCCGACAAGGTCACCGACTCGATGCAGTACGCCATCGACGAGACGGAGCGCCGTCGGGCCAAGCAGATCGCCTACAACGAAGAGCACGGCATTGACCCGCAGCCTTTGCGCAAGAAGATCGCCGACATCTTGGACCAGGTCGCGGAGCTCGAAGCGGAATCTGGTGCGGACGCCGCAGGCGGCGCCGGCGCCGATTCCAGTGCCGGTGGGCGGGGCGAATCGCCCGAGGCCGACTGGGCGCTGGTGCGCGGTTCCAGCGAGGAACCGATGGCTCGCCCGCAGCTGGAGAAGCTGATCCAGGACATGACGGAACAGATGAAGTCCGCGGCGAAGGAGTTGAAGTTCGAGCTCGCCGGTCGCCTCCGCGATGAAATTGCGGACCTAAAAAAGGAACTGCGGGGCATGATCGAAGCTGGGTTGTAATATTAGAGTTATGTACAACACAGTCGTGGTCGGAACCGATGGGTCGGAATCTTCTTTTCTAGCAGTGCGACGCGCCGCAGGCGTAGCCGCCGCCATGGACGCGGAGCTCGTCCTGGCCAGCGCGTATGTGGGGGAGCACGCGGATACCGCGACCAAGCAGACCACTGCAGTGGAAGGGGAGATGTCCGCGGCTGAGGTGTTGGCGTCCGCACGAAAAGAAGCCGAACGCGAGGGAGCCAAGAAGGTTCGCGCGGTGCTGAAGGAAGGCGACCCGGTGGAGGCGCTGATGAGCATCGTCAAGAGCGAGGAAGCGGACCTGCTGGTGGTCGGCAACCGTGGCATTAACTCGCTGACCGGGCGCCTGCTGGGCAGCGTGCCAGCCGATGCGGCGCGCCAGGCGGAGTGCGACGTGATGATCGTCCACACCGTCGGCACCAGGGACTAGCCCTTCTTGACCCGCGCTAGACCCGCTTAATCACAGGGCAACGGGCGGGCATGCACAACCGT
>NZ_CALLDG010000167.1 GCF_937999985.1 uncultured Corynebacterium sp. | reverse complement strand
AGTTGCCTTGCTGGGGTCGTGCAGCCTTGTTACCTCTGAGGAGTCGGATCAGGCTGAGAATTCAGGCAAATCCGCGGCCGACGGAATGCAGCGCGTCGAGGAGGGACGGATTTCCCTCGAGGTTCCAGAAGATTGGGTAGAGACCGAGGACTTCAAACCGACAAAAAATGGTTTCACCACCTCGTGGTCTAACGCGGACGAAGAGGCCGACAAAGAACCAACGGACGTGATTCGTCTGAGTTCTGACCAGGGGCAAGGTCCCACGGCAACCGCAACGATGGGGTATTTCGAAGTGAACGCCCAGTTCCGAACCACACACGGAAAAGAGTTCGAATTAGGTGAGTCCCGCGACCTGGATATCGAAAACGCTGACGAAGCCAAACTGACCACATGGACAACGAATGAAAAATCCGGCAAGACTCTGCACGGCGCGTGGGTGTTCGTCTCTGCTGGTGACGGTGGAGCCGCTGGGGTAGAGATCTTGGCGCTCACCCTGTCAGACGATGAGATCGAGGCGATCGTCGACTCCGTGAGGTTCGATCCGAGCAAATCGGACGAATCCGAATAAAACAAGCGTGCCCTCGGCGAGATTCGAACTCACGACCCCTGGTACCGGAAACCAGTGCTCTATCCCCTGAGCTACGAAGGCGCGTATCGGCGGTTCACTTTGTGTTCACGTCAATACGGGTTGAAAGTCTAGCACTGCACCGGGGCAGTAGTTCAATCACCTCCGCCACTGCGTAAGCTGTCCTGCCTCACTGCTAGTGTTTAATGCTGTGACTCCTGCTGAATTGTCTGAACTGATTACCGAAACTGCCCGCACAACCCTGGATGCCCACGGTCTGGATTCCTCCGTGGTGCCGGAGAGCGCCACCGTGGAGCGCCCGCGCAACCCGGAGCACGGCGACTACGCAACGAATATCGCCATGCAGGTGGCCAAGAAGGCCGGCACGAACCCTCGCGAGTTCGGCACCTGGCTGGCGGAATCCCTCGGCGCGCACGAGGGCATCGACGAAGCCACCGTCGCAGGGCCGGGCTTCATCAACATCCGCCTGGCCGCCGCTGCGCAGGGCAAGATCGTCGAGGACATCCTTGCCGCCGGCGCAGACTTCGGCCACGGTGACGAGCTCGCGGGTTCTGCCATCAACTTGGAGTTCGTCTCCGCCAACCCGACTGGCCCTATCCACCTGGGCGGCACCCGCTGGGCGGCTGTCGGCGACTCCCTGGGGCGCGTGCTTACCGCCCGCGGTGCGAAGGTCACCCGCGAGTACTACTTCAATGATCACGGCGCGCAGATCGACCGCTTCGCCCGCTCCCTGGTGGCCGCCGCGAAGGGCGAGCCCACCCCGGAGGACGGCTACGGCGGCGATTACATCCAGGACATCGCCTCCCAGATTGTGGAGGCCAACCCGGATTGGCAGCAGCTCAGTACGGAAGAGGCACAGGAGCTGTTCCGCTCCCAGGGCGTGGAGCTGATGTTCGCCCACATTAAGCGCACCCTCGCGGAGTTCGGCACGGAGTTCGACGTGTACTTCCACGAGAACTCCCTGTTCGAGTCCGGTGCAGTGGAAGCTGCGATCCAGAAGATCAAGGACAACGGCAACCTCTACGAGGCCGATGGTGCCTGGTGGCTGCGCTCCACCAACTTCGGTGACGACAAGGATCGTGTGGTCATCAAGTCCGACGGCAACGCGGCGTACATCGCCGGCGACATCGCCTACGTGGCCGACAAGTTCGACCGTGGCCACAACCTGTGCATCTACATGCTGGGCGCCGACCACCACGGCTACATCGCTCGCCTGCGTGCAGCGGCTGCCGCCATGGGCTACGACCCGCAGCAGGTGGAGGTGCTCATCGGCCAGCTGGTGAACCTGGTCAAGGATGGCAAGGCCGTGCGTATGTCGAAGCGCGCCGGCACCGTCATCACCCTGGATGACCTGGTGGAGGCCATCGGCGTGGACGCTGCCCGTTACGCGATGATCCGCAGCTCTGTGGACTCGTCCCTGGATATCGACATGGATCTGTGGGCTTCGAAGTCCAACGACAACCCAGTGTTCTACGTCCAGTACGCGCACGCCCGCCTGTGCTCTCTGGCGCGCAAGGCCGCGGACCTGGGGGTTACTCGCGAGGGCGCCGACCTTTCTCTGCTGACCCACGACCGCGAAGGCGACCTGATTCGCACCCTCGGCGAGTTTCCAGCCGTGGTGAAGACCGCCGCCGAGCTGCGTGAACCTCACCGTGTGGCTCGCTACGCCGAGTCCCTTGCCGGCACTTTCCACCGTTTCTACGACGCCTGCCAGATCCTGCCGAAGCCCAGCGACGACGAGCAGACCGTGGCCGAGAACCAGGCCCTGTTCGCCGCCCGTTTGTCCCTGGCAGCGGCTTCCCGCCAGACCCTGGCCAATGCGCTCGAGCTGTTGGGTGTGTCTGCCCCGGAGCGCATGTAGTTGTTGTTTTTCTTTGTGACGCCACCACGTCCCGCCCCCTGCCGATAATTCACTCACCTAGGAGATTCCCTTGGATCCGGAGACTCACCTGAACTCCACGCCGTTGCGCCGTCGCACGGCCAGCACCGCGGAGTTCAACGCGATTCCCGCGCACGTCTACCCGCTGACCCTTCGCCGCGAGACGGCAGGGGAGCGACAGGGGGAGGTCACCATCGGCGGCGTGCCGATCACCGAGATCGCCGAGACGTTCGGCACGCCAGCGTTCGTGATGGACGAGGAAGACTTCCGCACCCGCTGCCGCCGCCTGGCGAGCGCTTTCGGCGGTGGGCACTTCGTGCACTACGCCTCCAAGGCATTCCTTTCGAAGACGGTCGCCCGCTGGGTGATGGAAGAGGGGCTATCCCTGGACGTTGCCTCCCTCGGCGAGCTGCAGGTCGCTCTGGCCGCGGGATTCCCCGCCGAGCGCATCACCGTGCACGGCAACAACAAGTCCCCGGAGTTTCTGCGCCTGGCAGTTTCCGAGGGTGCGGAGCTGATCGTCGTGGACTCGCTGCAGGAGATCGAGGCGCTGTCCACCGTTGCCGGCGAGCTGGGGAAGTCCCAGGATGTGCTGGTGCGTGTGACCCCTGGCGTGCACGTCGATACCCACGAGTTCATCGCCACCAGCCACGAGGATCAAAAATTCGGATTCTCCCTGGCCTCCGGAGCGGCTCATCATGCGGCTATGGCGTGCCACGCCGCTGATGGTGTGCGCCTGCGCGGCTTGCACTGCCACGTCGGCTCCCAGGTGTTCGAGGCCTCCGGCTTCGCCCTGGCCGCCGAGCGCTTGCTGGGCCTGTGGAAGCAGTTGTTGGATTCCACCGCGGCGCTGTCGGACGCCCCCACGTCGCTGGATACCCTCGATCTCGGTGGCGGCTACGGTATCGCCTACATGCCAGATCAGGAGGCTTTGGACGTGGAAGAGGTGGCGTCCGAACTTAAGAGCAAGGTGCGCAAGGCGGCAGAGGCAGCCGGCGTGCCAGAGCCGAAGCTCAACGTCGAGCCAGGCCGAGCGATCGCCGGACCGGCGATGATCACGCTCTACCGGGTGGGCACGGTGAAGGACGTCGAGGTGGCCGAGGGCATGACCCGCCGCTACATCTCCGTCGACGGCGGCATGAGCGACAACATTCGTCCCGCCCTCTACCAGGCGGAATACGATTGCCGCGTGGCAAACCGCGAGGTCGACGGTGAGTTGCTGCCGACCCGCATCGTGGGCTCCCACTGCGAGTCGGGCGACGTGCTGGTCAATGACGCGCTGGTGCCGGAGGACGTTCGTCCCGGGGACCTGTTGATGATCGGCGCCACGGGCGCGTATTGCTACGCGATGGCCTCTCGTTACAACATGATGACCCGCCCTCCGGTGGTACGAGTGTCCGACGGCGAGGCTCGGTTGATGATTCGCCGCGAAACCATCGACGACGTGCTGGCCTTGGAGGAGTAACCTCCCTGGATACAGGGCAAAGCAGGGGTAATGGACAGCTTTGTCTAGTCGCACGGTAGATTGGTGCGATAACCTAAGAAAAAATTACCAACTTTCCTCTCATTGAGACCTTACAAAGGAGCGACAAAGGAGCGACATGACCGAGCAGAAGTTTAAGCCAGGCAAGGGAATCGGCCAGACCGTAGGTGTGGCTCTGCTGGGCATGGGCACCGTTGGTGCAGAAGTGCTGCGGTTGCTGGAGGAGCGCAGTGATGAATTCGCTGCTCGCATCGGTGGCCCGCTGGAGGTCCGAGGCATTGCCGTCAGCAACCTGTCCAAGCCCCGCCCGGGTGTGGATCCGGAGAAGCTGACGGACGACGCACTGTCCCTGGTGGCCCGCGACGACATCGACCTGGTCATCGAGGTCATCGGCGGCATCGAGTACCCGCGCGAGGTCGTGCTGGCGGCGCTGCGCGCCGGCAAGTCCGTCGTCACCGCCAACAAGGCTCTCATCGCCGCTCACGCTGACGAGCTGGCTGCCGCTGCCGACGAGTCCGGAGTGGACCTATTCTTCGAGGCAGCTGTTGCCGCCGCCATCCCGGTGGTTGGGCCGCTGCGCCGCTCCCTTGCCGGCGACAAGGTCAACCAGGTGATGGGCATCGTCAACGGCACCACCAACTTCATCCTCGACGCAATGTACACCCGAGGTGCCAGCTACGACGAGATGCTGGCAGAGGCCACCGAGCTGGGGTACGCGGAAGCCGACCCGTCCGCCGACGTCGACGGCTTTGACGCCGCCAGCAAGGCCGCCATCCTGGCCTCCCTGGCGTTCCACACCCGCGTGTCCGGCGAAGACGTGCACACCGAAGGCATCCGCGACATCACCGTCGCCGACATCGAAGCGGCCAAGGCCGCAAACTCCACCATCAAGCTGCTGGCTATCTGTGAGCGCCTGGTGGATGAGGAAGGTAAGGAATCCGTGTCTGCAAGCGTGTACCCGGCGCTGATCCCCAGCAGCCACCCATTGTCCAGCGTGTCTGAGTCCTACAACGCAGTCTTCGTCGAGGCGGAGTCCGCCGGTCGCCTGATGTTCTACGGCAACGGCGCCGGTGGCGGCCCGACCGCCTCCGCCGTGCTGGGTGACGTCGTGGCCGTGGCCCGCAATATCGTGCTCGGCGGCCGCGGGCCAGGGGAGTCCACCTACGCCTCCCTGCCCATCGCCAACTTTGGTGATGTTCGTACCCGCTACCACGTGGATATGCAGGTGGATGATCGCCTGGGCGTGCTGGCCGAGGTGGCTTCCGTGTTCTCTGAGCAGGGTGTGTCGCTGAAGACCGTGCGTCAAGAAGGGTTGAACGACGGTGCGCGCCTAGTCGTCATCACCCACAGCGCGAAGGAAAAGAACCTGGAAGAGACCGTGGCGAAGCTCAAGGAGCTCGACGCTGTCAAGGCGATTGACTCCGTCATCCGCATGGAAGGCTAAACTCTAAGAGCGCTTTAAGCCAAGACCGATAACTGGGAAGAAACGACAGGGAAGCTATGACGAACAAGGTTCTGAACCACTGGACCGGCTTGATCAACATGTACCGCGATCGGATGCCGTTCGCGAAGGACTGGGAACCGGTGACCCTCAACGAGGGCGGCACCCCGCTGCTGCGCGCGAACTACCTGTCGGAGATCACCGGCTGCGAGGTCTACCTCAAGATCGAGGGCGCCAACCCCACCGGTTCCTTCAAGGATCGCGGCATGACCGTTGCCGTCACCGACGCCTTCCACAAGGGCCAGAAGGTCCTGATGTGCGCCTCGACCGGCAACACCTCAGCCTCCGCGGCAGCCTATGCGGCCCGAGCCGGTCTGAAGTCCGCCGTGCTGATCCCGGAGGGCAAGATCGCCCAGGGCAAGCTCGCGCAGGCTGTGATGCACGGTGCGCAAATCATCCAGGTTCGCGGCAACTTTGATGACTGCCTCGAGCTGGTGCGCAAGACCACCACCGAGTTCCCAGAGATCGCCCTGGTCAACTCCGTGAACCCGATGCGCATCGAGGGGCAGAAGACCGCCGCGTTCGAGATTGTGGATTGTCTTGGTGACGCCCCCGATGTTCACTTCCTGCCAGTCGGCAACGCGGGCAACATCACGGCGTATTGGAAGGGCTACTCCGAGTACGCGGAGGATGGCGTTTCCACCCAGCGCCCCGTGATGAAGGGCGTGCAGGCAGCCGGAGCTGCCCCGCTGGTCAAGGGCGAGCCCGTGTTGGAGCCGGAGACGATCGCTACGGCGATCCGTATCGGCAACCCGGCCTCTTGGCAGCAGGCCGTTGCCGCCAAGGAGGAGTCGGGTGGCGACTTCCGCGCCCAGACCGACGAGCAGATCCTGGAGGCCTACCGCACCATCGCTGGCCGCGAGGGCATCTTCGTCGAGCCAGCCTCTGCCTCTTCCGTCGCGGGCTTGCTGGACGCTCACGCCAACGGTGAGCTGACCGCCGGACAGCGCATTGT